>JAJQBO010000121.1 GCA_021203245.1 Planctomycetaceae bacterium | reverse complement strand
ACGATTCACCGCCGGGGTGACGTGTGTGGGTGCCGATATGGACACTTTTGCGATGTCATTCTTTTAAAAAACGTTAGACGCCGGGGTGACGGGTAAGGGGTGCCGGACGGGACAATTGATAATCAGCCCGTCCTACGCCGACACCTGCGCCGCATCGTCGTCCAGCGCCAGGTCTTCCCCTGTCTCAGCCGCCTCCCGCTGCCGCAGGCGGCGGAATTCGGGAATTACCAGCGCTACACTCAGCAGAAACGACATGGCGTCCGTGATGGGACCGGCCAGCAGAACGCCCCGCACGCCGAAAAACTGCGGCAGGATATGCACCGCCGGAATCATGAACACGATCTGCCGCGACAACTGGATGACTGACGCGTGCACCGCCCTGGCCATCGACTGGAAAAAGGTCGCCGTGAGGATGGTGAAGCCGTTCAGGGGCGCGCAGAACAGGAAGACGCGGAAGCACTGGCGCGCGAATTCGTTGTAGAGGGCGTCTTCGTTGCCGAACATGGCGATGAGATACTGCGGGAAAAAGAAGAAGGCGATAAAGCCAAGCACGCCGACGCCGGTCGCCAGGCCGACCGACACCAGATAGGCGCGCCGCACCCGGTCGTAATTGCGCGCGCCGAAGTTGAAGCCGATGATCGGTTGCGCGCCGATGGACAGGCCGATCAGGACCGAGAAGAGGATCTGGTTGACCTTCATGGTGATGCCGTGGGCGGCAAGGCATATTTCCGCGCCATACTTCGACGCGCCGCCGTACTGGACCATTGACTTGTTGAGGGTGACGATGACCACCATGACGGCGAGCTGCGACACGCTGGGCGGAATGCCGCAGGAAACGAGCTTGCGGAGGATGCCGCCGGACAGGCGGAAGTGCCGCCCCGCCAGGCCGAAGCGGTTGCCCCGGACATAATAGTTCAGCACCACGCAGAACGAGATGAACTGCGAGATGGCGGTGGCGATGGCCGCGCCCTTCACCCCCATGCCGAAAGTGAAAATGAAGATCGGGTCGAGGATGGTGTTCACGATCGCGCCCGTGAGCATCGACTTCATGGCATAGCCGGGCGAGCCGTTGGCGCGGATGATGGCGTTCATGCCCGGACCGACCACCAGGAAGGGGATGCCGTAGGCGATGGGCGCGGCATAGTCGATGGCGTAGGGCATGATGGCCGGCGTCGCCCCGAAGAATCCAAGGAGCGGTTGCAGGAAGGTCAGGACGATCACGGCGAAGGTGACGCCGATAAGCGACAGCATGACGATGGCGTTGCCGACGGTGTGGTTCGCCTCTTCGCGGCGTTTTTCGCCCAGGCGGATGGAATAGACCGCCGTCGCGCCTTCGCCGATAAGCATCGACATGGCGAAGGTCAGGACATTGATGGGAAAGACGATGTTGGTGGCGGCGTTGCCGAGATAGCCGACGCCATGGCCGATAAAGAGCTGGTCGACGATATTGTACAACGACATCACCACCATCGAGACGATGCCGGGTACGGCGAATTTGGCGATAAGTTTTCCGATCGGCCAGGTGCCAAGGGCGTTCGTGTGGGCGGTACGGGTGGAAATGGCTGACATTGCGCTAATCCTTGGGTAAACAACGGCGAATAAATTAAGTATCCACGGCGGGCGGCGAATGTCAACCGCTTCCGGGCGCGCGCACCTGAACGCACGCCGTCGTGCCGAGATCGCCGTGGCGGAAAAGCGCAGGCCGCGCTAGACTCTGCGTGTATCATGCGTCTTTTTTCGGGGATACTTCATGGTGCATTATAGGGGAGCAGGTATGAGCGCATATTCGCGGGGAGAAGTCCGGTCCGCCGCCTTTTGGATCAGCCAGATCGTCATCATCATCGCCACCGTCGGCGGCGTCTATCTCGCCGCCAGCCAGGGCCTGCGGCAGGCGATGCAGTTCGACACCATCAAGTCGCTGCAGAACAACTATTATCTGCGCAAATCGCTCCAGAACGAACTGTCCGACAACGTCGGCTATATGCGCGACTATATCGGCAAGGTGGGGCAGCGGGTGGTCAACCCGTCACTTAACCTCGAGACGTTTGTCTGGAACAGCATGACCTATTCCCCGACCGCCCTCGAAACCCCGTCGGACCTGCTCCGCGAGGCGCAGAAGTTTTACCACAGCGCCGCCGACATCATGGCCAATCCCCATTGGAACGACGCCAACCGGGCCAAGGCGCTGGGCGAGTTGGCCGACCATATCGAAAAGGAAGTGCTGCCCCGGTTCGAGGCCAGCGGCGCGGAACTGCAGAGCCGCCTCAAGCAAATGGGTGTAGAAGTATAAACCTGCTCCCTCGCCCCCGGAGGGAGAGGGAGAAAAGGAGCACGCGCCATGTGGATGGTCTGGGCCGGTCTTGCGGCGTTGTTTTCCGCCCTGGTGGCAATCCTGTCAAAGCTGGGGCTGGATGGCATCAACTCCCACTTCGCCACCGCCGTCCGCACCACGGCGGTCATGGTCATAACCTGGCTGTTTGTCTGGGGAATGGGCGTCAAGGGCGCGGCCATGACCATCACGCGGAGCCAGCTTTTCTACCTCGTCCTCTCCGCCATCGCCACCGGCGGCGCCTGGATCTGCTACAACCGCGCCCTGCAGGAAGGGCCTGCCACCCGCGTCGCCAGTATCGACAAACTGAGCATCGTCCTTATCGCCCTCCTGAGCTGGATGGTCTTTGGCGAAAATATGAGCCCGCTCGCCATCGCTTCCATCGCTCTTATTACCCTGGGAACAGTCCTTCTGGTATTTGCATAAGCTTGCGGAAATATCCTGATTCGTATAGGATTTCCCGGCCGTATATCTGATATCGGCAATATTACGACATCTTCTGGAAAAGGGACACGCATGACCGCATCGACCAAACGCTGGCTGATCCTTCTTGCCGGGCTTGTCGCCAATCTGTGCCAGGGCGTCGCCTATACGTCCAGCATCTTTATGCTGCCCCTCGGTGAGGTCATGCAGCGTCCGGCCGAAACGTGGGCGCGCGAGTGGGGCATCATTTTCGCCATGACCCTCGCCTTTTTGCCGGTCGGCATGCTTCTGTCGGGCAAGTTGGCCGACCTCGGCTATACACGGTTCACCATAGGCCTCGGGGCGCTCTTCTTCGGCGGCGGGTTGCTGATGGTGGGGCGGGGCGGTTCCGTCGCTTATATCGCCTGTACCCTCGGGTTGATGACCTCGGTCGGGTCGGGCTTTGCCTACGGCACCATCATCGGCGCGTGCGTCCGCTGGTTCCCCGACCGGCGCGGCCTCGCCTCCGGCCTCGCCGTCGCCGCGGTCGGCGTCGGGCCAATCGTCCTCGCCCCGATAGCCAGCCGCCTCACGGCCGCGTACGGCGTTCTCCATATGTTTACGATTCTGGGTGTCGCCACACTCATCCTGATGGGCCTGGCCGCGTTGTGCGTATCCAACCCGCCCGCCGGATATGTTCCGGCCGGCTGGACCCCGCCCGCGCCCGCCGCCGGCGCCGTCGGGCCAACCCGGGAAAACCTGAACTGGAAGGCCATGCTCGGCCGGCCCCGCTTCTGGCTCCTCTACGTCACCTATTTCTGCGGCGTCTTCGCCGGCATCCTCGTGAACGGCCTTGCCGCCCCCATCGCCATCGAACTGGCGAATTTCACCCGCAACCAGGCAACCGGCGCGGTGATGCTTTTCGCCCTGTGTTCGGCCGGGGGCCGGGTCTTGTGGGGATTCCTGTCCGATAAGTTCGGCCGCATCTTCATGATTGGCCTTGCCTTTATCCTCACCGCCGCCGCCATGTTCGTCCTCCACGGCCACGTCGGGACGCCCGGGGTCCTCATGCCCTGCATTGCGATGGCGGGCCTGTGTTACGGCGGCATTTTCGGGACGTTCCCGAGCCTGAGCGCGGAATCGTTTGGCGTCAAAAACGCCGCCGTCAACCTGGCGGTGCTGTTTACTTCCTTTTCTCTCGTCGCCGTTCTCGCGCCCCAGGTGTGGCGTATTACCGCTCCGGCGGGGCGGAAGAATATCCAAAAGCGTTTCTGGTGGCAGGATGCATTGCAGCCGTGGGCCTCGTCCTGTCGATAATAGTGGGGAAGAGCATGGCAAAGCAGGCCATGCCCGCCGTCGCCGTTGGCGGGACAAAATAATAAAACAAGGAAAACCATGGCTGGATTGTTCGACACCCTCCCGAATCCGGAGGATATAGAGGCGGTAATGGGCGTGGATACCTATGCCCTGGTGTCGGGGTGCCGGGTGCTCCGGGCCGAGCCGGGGTATGCCGAAGTGAAAATGGAGGTCGGCCCGAATGTTTTGAACGGCCACGGCAATCTCCACGGCGGCGCCATGTTCACCCTCGCCGACTACGCCTCCGCCCTTGCCTCCAACCTCTGCGATCATCCGACGATGGCGGTGAACGGTTCCATCCAGTTCATGAGTGCGGTGCGGAGCGGGCATGTCGTCGCCAAGGCGACCACGGTCAAGAACGGCAAGCGGATGAAGTTCCAGTCGGTGGAAATCGTCGACGCGGACGGCCGCCTGGTCGCCGTCTTCCAGAGCGGGTCGATGCATGTGCCCAGGCGGGACGCATGAGGCGTCTTGACGCGAAGGCGGCTATCACCATAATTGGTTCGTTACACTGCTCACCAGGATAGAAGGAACGGCATTATGCGAAAGATTCTTTTCATCTCCACCGCATGCGTCCTGCTCGCCGTCATGCTCGGCTGCGGCAGATCCATCGGCGGACCGCGCATCTGGTGGGACGACCGCAACCAACAGCCGCTTGAAGACTACGAACTCCCGCCCAGCCCGACCGCTCCCGCCGACTTCGGCATGGAATCGCCGCCTGCCATGCCCTCGGGTGAGGATTTGTCGGAAGACAACCTGCGCGACTACCGCACCGACCTCGACCGCGAGGAAGAACGGCGCAAGTCCGAGTCTTCGCTGGTCGATTTCTAGGAAAGGCACGTGGCTCCACCATAACCTATCCGCGTGGAACGGCGCCGGAACGATTCCCGGCGCCGTTTGCGCAGACGATGGCGGATACACGATACAGGCGAAAGGGAAAAGGGTAAGCGTATGGACAATTCCAACTTCATGACCGACGACTTCCGCAAGATGGACCCCTGGCGCATCTTCCGCATCATGGCCGAGTTCGTCGAAGGCTTTGAGGTGATGGCGCACATCCAGAACGGCATTTCCATCTTCGGTTCGGCCCGCACGCCCCACGCCGACAGGTATTACGAAATGGCGCGCACGCTCGCCCACGACCTCACCGTCGACGGCTTTACCGTCATCACCGGCGGCGGCCCCGGCATCATGGAAGCGGCCAACCGCGGCGCGAAAGAGGCTGGCGGCTCGTCCGTCGGCCTGAACATCGACCTCCCCTTCGAGCAGGAGCCGAACCCCTATATCGGCAAGCTGCTGTCGTTCCGCTATTTCTTCTGCCGCAAGGTAATGTTTGCGAAATATTCCCAGGCGCTGATCGCCTTCCCGGGCGGCTTCGGCACCATGGACGAATTGTTCGAGCACCTGACCCTGGTCCAGACCATGAAAATCCCCGCCATGCCCATCATCCTGGTCGGCAAGGGTTTCTGGAGCGGCATGCTGGATTGGGTCCACAAGACCCTGCTCACCAGCGAGGACTACATCAGCCCCAAGGATCTCGAGCTGTTCCGCGTCGCCGACTCGGCCGAGGAAACGGCCGACATCCTCAAGCAATGGCTGAACGACTCGCAGGAGGAGATGGCGAAGCATATTTCCGGCAGGCACGTTCCCAAGAAATAGCGACGACGCCTCGCCGCACAGGGTGAGTATGACCCCACCATAAGGAACCGGAATGAGCAAGCGGCTTGACGACGACGAAAAGGAACGCAAGGAGCGCCTGGCCTATGTCGGCGTCCTGGCGGCGAGTCTTATCCACGAGATCAAAACGCCCCTCCACGCCATCCTCCTCACCGTGCAGATGCTGGTTGAGGATTCGGAACGGTTGCCGCCCGACCTGCGGCCCCGTTTCGAGCGCCGGTGCCGCCGGGTGCACCAGGAGGTGAAATCGCTGGCGCGGATGCTGGACGCGTTCCTGTCGTTCGCACGTCCGCCCAAGGCCGACCCGACCCCCATTGATCTCAACCACTTTCTCCGCGAACTGATGGAGTTCGCCAAGCCGGAGATGGACGAACTCGGCATAGTCCTCGAGACAAACCTGGCCGAGGACATGTACCCGGTGGTCCTGGACAAGAACCAGTTCACCCACGTGGTCCTGAACCTCCTGAAAAACGCGCAGGAATCGATCGAGGCGCAGCGGGAAAAATCGGAGGAGGATTTCGAGGGCCGCATCATCGTCGCGACCGCCGAGGACGACGAGGGCATCACCCTGGTCATCCAGGACAACGGCACCGGCATCCCGCCGGGCGACGAGGAAAAGGTGTTCGAGTTTTTCTATACGACAAAACCGAAAGGCACCGGCCTCGGCCTGGCGCTGGTGCAGCGCACCATCGAAGAGCATCGCGGCCGCATCCGCGTCGAGCCCATCGTCGAGCGCGGGGCGCGCTTTGTCATCACCCTGCCGCGCGGCCATTTTCTGGAATTTTCCGACGGGTCGGGGGAAAACAGGACCACCCGGGCAAGCGCCCGTATCCGCCTCAAGAGGGACGGTCACCTGTAACATCACCGCAAGGAGAAGGTAATGCCCAACAGCCAGTTACTGGCGCGGCTGGACGAGTTGAAAAAACAACGGAACGCCGTTATCCTCGCCCATTCGTACCAGATTCCCGAAATCCAGGACGCGGCCGACTATGTCGGCGACAGCCTCGGGCTGTCGCGCCTTGCCGCCGACACGGACGCCGACGTCATCCTGTTCTGCGGCGTCCATTTCATGGCCGAAACGGCCGCCATTCTTTCGCCCGGAAAAACCGTCCTCATCCCCGACGGCAACGCCGGCTGCCCCATGGCGAACATGGTCACCGCCCGCCAGCTCCGCGAGTGGCGCGACAAGAACCCGGACGCGACCGTCGTCACCTACGTCAACTCGTCCGCCGCCGTGAAGGCGCTCTCGGACATCTGCTGCACCAGCGCCAACGCGGTGGAGGTGGTCGCGTCGTTGCCGCGCGAGGACAAACTCCTCTTCGTGCCGGACCGCAACCTCGGCCATTGGGTCAAGACGCGCCTGAACCGCGAGATGGAGTTGTGGAACGGCTTCTGTCCGACCCACGAGCGCATGCTCCCCGAGATGGCGGTCGAGGCGCGGGCGAAATACCCGGGCGCGCTCCTGGTTGCCCATCCCGAGTGCCGCCCGTCCCTGGTGGAAATGGCCGACCATGTCGCCAGCACCACCGGCATCGTCAAGTTCTGCCACGACAACCCGGCGAAGGAATTCATCATCGCCACCGAGATCGGCGTCCTGCATCCGCTCCGCAAGGCGAACCCGGAGAAAACCTTCCACCCGCTCACCGTCGTCGCCGACTGCCCCAACATGAAATTGAACAGCCTCGAGAAAATGGTCTGGGCGCTGGAGGACATGGAGCCGCGGGTCACCGTGCCGGCGGACATCGCCGAAAAGGCGCTCCGCCCCATCCAGCGCATGCTGGAAATAGGGTAACCCATGCCGCGCATCGAAGAAAACCTCCAGGCCGTCCGGGAACGTATCGCCGCCGCCTGCGCCCGCTGCGGCCGCGACCCGGCCGAAGTCACCCTGGTCGCGGTGACGAAAACCGTCACCGACATTGAAGTGGCGGAACTCTACCGCCTGGGCGTCCGCGATTTCGGCGAGAACCGCGTCGCCGACGGGCTGGTCCGGAAAAACGGCCTCGCCGCCGATGACGCCCGCTGGCACCTCATCGGGCATTTGCAACGAAACAAGGCGGCCGACGCGCTGGTGGGCGGATTCCTCCGCATCCACAGCGTCGAGTCGGCGAAGCTGATCGCCGTCCTCGACAAGGAATGCGCCAAACTCGGCGTCACGGCGGAGATCCTCCTGGAGGTTAACGTCTCGGGCGAGGAGTCGAAATACGGCGTCACGCCGGACGGCGCCGAGGCGCTGGCCCGGCAGGCCGCCGCCTGCCCGAACCTGACGGTCGCGGGGTTGATGACCATGGCCCCGTTCACCGACGATCCGGAGACGGCCAGGCCCTATTTTCGCCGCCTGGCCGAACTGCGGGATGACCTCGCCGCCCGCCTCGGAGTCGCGCTCCCCCACCTGTCGATGGGGATGACCGGCGACTTCGAGGTGGCAATCGAGGAAGGAGCGACCCTGGTACGGGTCGGTACGGCATTGTTTCGGTAGACTGGCTATCTTTCCGTATTTCTCCTTTCGCTTTTGTGGAGGGTGAATAGGCAACTGCCCAGGCTGTGGATTCACACGCGAAAAAACCGTATACCGACCGGAGGGGAACCATAGACTCGATGTGGACGGACAAGCGTCTCGGGGTCATCGGCGGCGGCAACATGGCGGAAGCGCTGGTGCGCGGCGTGATTCGGGCCGGGCTGCTCACGCCCGACCGCATCGCCGTCTTCGACATTTCGCCCGACCGGCTAGCGGTCTTCGCCGGGCTGGGTTGCGCCGCCAGTGACAGCGCCGCCGGCGTGCTCGGGGCCGATGTCGTCCTGCTCGCCACCAAGCCGCAGCAGTTGCGGAGCGCGCTGTCCGGCGTCCCGGTCGGGGCGGGACAACTCCTCGTCTCCATCCTTGCCGGCGTGCCGACCACAGCGATTGAAGCCATGCTCCCGCCCGGTTCGCGCGTTGTCCGCACCATGCCGAACACGCCGCTCCTGGTCGGGCAGGGGATGACCGCCCTCGCCGGCGGCAGCCATGCGACGCCGGACGACGTCAAGACCGCCCTGGCCCTGTTCGCCGCCAGCGGCGATGCGGTCGAAGTGGCTGAGACCGACCTTGACGCGGTGACGGCGCTGTCGGGGAGCGGCCCGGCGTATCTCTTCTATTTCTATGAAGCCTTGCTTCGCGGCGCGGAAGTTATCGGCCTCGAACCCGCGCTCGCCCGCCGCCTCGCCTTCGGGACGCTCAAGGGTGCCCTCGCCATGCTGGAAGACGGCGGCGACGAGGTGGAGTTGCGCCGTCGCGTGACCAGCCCCGGCGGCACCACCGCCGCCGCCATCGCCGCCCTCGACAACGGCCGTTTCGCCGGCGTCGTCGCCGACGCGCTGGAGGCCGCGTGCAGGCGGAGCGTCGAGTTGGGCAGGGGCAATGGCTGAGGCGGGCGTCGTCGTCGACGCCTGGGAGGACGGCGCGTCCTTCCAGGTCAAGGCCCACGCCGGCGCGCGCCGCGACCGGGTCGGCGGCTGTCACGACGGCATGCTCCGGGTCGAGACGACGACCGCGCCGGAAAAGGGCAAGGCCAACAAGTCGATAACCAGGCTGCTCGCCAAGCGCCTCGGCGTCCCGGCGGCGGCCGTCGTCCTCCTCTCGGGCGAGACGAACAGCCGCAAGCGCTTCGGCGTGCGCGGACTCGCCCCGGACGCGGTCCGCGCCGCGTTCCGGTGATCCGTTATCCCCGTTCCCGCCGCACCAGCAGCCACAGGAAAAACGGCGCGCCGCACAGGGCCGACACCACGCCGACAGGCAGTTCGGCCGGGGCAATCGTCATCCGCGCCACCGCGTCCGACGCGACCAGGAACGCGCCGCCGAAGAATCCCGCCGCCGGCAACAGTCGCGCGTGTCCCGGTCCCACCAGCATGCGGCAGATATGCGGCGCGACCAGCCCGACAAACCCCACCGGCCCGCACAGGGCGGTGATGCCGCCCACCATCAACGATATCGCGAAGAACAGGCGCTTACGGACGCGGCCGGTGTCGACGCCCCGCGACAGGGCGAGTTCCTCGCCAAAGGCCATGATGTCGAGTTCGCGCCAGTGCAGGGCCGACACAACCACGCCCACGGCGATGAACGGCAGGGCCAGGACGAGTTGCCGCTGGCCTGCGCCGGAGATGCCGCCGATCATGGCGCGGAAGATGCGGGCAGCGTTGTGCGGGTCGACGAGGTGCTGGAGAAGCATGATCAAACTCGAGAAGAAAAAATTCACCGCCACGCCGGCCAGGAGGATGGTGGCCGGCGAGGTGTCGTTTTTCCAGCGTGAAATCGCGTAGACGACGATGATGGCGAGGAGCGCGCCCGCGAAGGCGAAGATGTTCTCGAGCGCGAGAAAACCGCCCAGCACCAGGCCGCCGCCGGTGAACAGCGCCAACGCCACCCCCGCCGACGCCCCTGCCGACACGCCCAGGATGAACGGCTCGGCCAACGGATTCCGAAACAGCGATTGAAACGCCGCGCCGCCCACCGCCAGGCCGCACCCGGCGAGAAAGCCGACCACGGCCCGGGGAAAGCGCAGCTTCCAGAAGACGTCGCCGTTCAGGGGATCGCCCCAGCCGAGGACGTCGGCCAGCGACACCTGCCGCAGCCCTATCCACGGCGCGATGAACAGCACCGCCACGCCTAGCGCGATAATCGCCGCCATAGCGAAGGAGGGTCGTTTCGTCATGGCAGGCCTCCCGTATCGACGCCGGCCATGCGTTTCGAGACGGCGAGGGTATGGCCGCCCGCCACCGGGGCGAAGGCGAAATCCATGGCATAGATGCGGCGAAGCGTCGCGTCGTCCGCAAGTTCTCCCGACAGACCGTCGAAGACGACGCGGCCGCCACGGAGGGCGAGGGTGCGGTGGGTGTGGAGCATGGCGGCGTTGACGTCGTGGGTGACCATCAGGACCGACACGCCGCGCTCGCGGTGTATCCTGCCGACCAGTTCCAGCAACATGTCCTGGCGCAGCGGATCGAGGAAGGTGGCGGGTTCGTCCAGGACCAGGAGCCGCGCCTCCTGCGCCAGCCCGGCGGCGATGGCGGCCATCTGCCGTTCGCCGCCCGAGAGGGTGGTGAGGCGGCGGTCGCGGAGGTGGATGATGTCGACGTCGTGGAGCGCCCTGTCAATCGCCTCGGCGTCCCGCGCGCCCAGGCCGTCCCACAGGCCGATATGGGCGTAGCGGCCCATGCTGACATACTCCCAGACGCTGAACGCGGGAAGCGCGCCGCCGATCTGCGGCAGGTAGCAGACGAGCCTGGCCAGTTCGCGCCGCGAGAGTTCCGCCTGGGCGCGGCCGTCCAGGCGAATGCCGCCCGTCCACCCGGCGACGACCCCGGCGAGACAGCGGACGCAGGTGCTTTTGCCCGCGCCGTTCGGCCCGATGATGGCGCGAATTTCGCCCTGCTGCATGGTGAAGGCGACGTCCTGCAGGACGGGTTTGCCGCCAAGCGAGACAGAGAGGCCGGAGACGTCGAGAAGAGGCGTCGTCATGGCGCGGCCGTCTTGACGATGGCCTCCAGATCCCGTTTCAGCAGGACCAGCCGCATGCCGGGGACGAAGACGTAATCGGCGTCGATGTAATGGATGCGGCCGTCCCGGACGGCGGGCAGGTTGGCGAGGCTGTCCCAGTCGCGCCGGAGCGACTCGGGCTGTTCCATGGTGCCCATTTCCGCATAGACGGCCTCGACGATGATGTCGGGCGCGAGCGCGGCGACGCCTTCCCCGGAAAGGACGGGATAGGGAAGGCCGCCCGAATAGGCGTTCTGGCAGCCGACGGCGGCGATGAGGCGGTCGTAGAGGCCGTCCCGGCCGACCGCGTAGGCGTTGGCGATGCCGCCCTGGCCGTAGTCGCGGCCGATGAGAAACAGCATGGCCGGCCCGTCGGCGCTGTCCGGCGAGGGCGCGAAGGCGCGCGCCAGTTCGTCCTGCGCTTCCCGCGCCCGCTCCGGCCTGCCGCAAAGTTGCCCCAGCGCGCCAAGTGAAACGAGCAGGCCGTCCAGGCTGCGGTGATCGAAGACGCGGTAGGGGATGCCGAGTTCGTCGAAGCGGGGGAAGATGGTCGCGTGTTCCTGCAGGGCCAGCACCATGTCCGGCTGCATGGTGAGGAGCGCCTCGAGGTTCGGCGTCTGGTAGGAGCCGATTGAGGGGAGGGCGAGCGCCTCGGGCGGATAGCGGCATTGGTCGGTGACGCCGACCAGCGCGTCGCCCGCGCCCAGTTCGAAGACCATTTCCGTCAGGCTGGGCGCGAGCGAAACGAGACGACCGGCCGCTTCGCCCGACTTCGCAGGCGGCAGGGCGACGGCCATCAGAAAGAGGAACGCCAAAACCGAACGTGTGGACATAGTACCTATCGCAGTCGAAATTCGATGATAAACCGATCCGCCATGGCGATCGGGATGCCGTCTTCGCTGGCCGGAACGAACGAAGCCCGGCGCACCGTGTCGAGTGCCGCGTTATCGAGGTCGGGATAGCCGCTCGACCGTTCCACCGTCGCCCAGGCGCAGCGTCCCGCCGCGTCGATGGCGGCGCTGACAAGCACCTCGCCCTCCTCGCCCCGGCGGCGCGCGCCCTGGGGGTATTCCGGCACCAGCGCTCCAAGCGGCCTGATGCGCTGAATAACGCCGCGCGACCGCGCTTCGGCTCCAAGGACGGACGCAACGGATGCCTGGCTGGCGGTCGACGGCGCGGCCGATTCGGGGGGCGTCTTCTCTTGTTCTTCGACCGTCTCGGGAAGGCGGGCAAGCGCTTCGGGCTGAACTGCCTCCGGTTCCTCCACCTGCCGATGATACCTGCGCCGGGGCTGGTCCGTCAACGGTCGTCCCTGCCGGGGCCTGGCCTCGACCCGTTCCAGCGGCCGTTCGCGCTCAAGTTCGAGGTTGCCCTGCAGCCGGCTGGCGGCTTCGGGCGGCGGATCGTCTTCGAGGAATCTTTTTTCGTCGTCAAACGGCATCGGCGGCGGTGCGTTGGCAAATTTCGCCTCGGCAATTTCCGGCAGCGCCGGCGACGGCGCGGATTCAACCGAAGCGCCGACATCGAGGGCCATGGCCTCTTCGCCGCTTTGCAGGTGGAGGTGGACTTCGATGGGGTGCGGTTTCAGGAGCACGACCGCGCCCACCGCTCCCGCATGCAAGAGCAGTGAAAGCAGCAGGCTGAAGAAAAACGCGCGGTCGTCGCGCCGTCGGCGCGGAGAATGGGAGATAAGCATGGTTTCTAAAACGAAAAGGTCATGCCGCCGTAAACGCTCATGCGTTCGGTGCCGTATCCATAGTATTCCTGGTATTTCCTGTTGAGCGCGTTTTCGACCCGGGCGAAAACTTCCAGATGATCATTCACTTTCCATGACGCGGCAACGCGGGCGACCGTAAACGAGGGCATTTCCTGCGCCGGGTAATCGCTCCAGCGAACGCCCTTGTAATGGACGCCCGCGCTTATCACGCCCCTGTCGCAGATGAACCAGTCGACATCGGCGCTGAATTCATGTTTCGGCCGCTGCGCCATTTTGAAGGGGGCGCCCCGGTGTTCCGCTTCAGTCCGCAGCCAGGTATGCTGCAGCGAGAGGACGACGGAATCATACAGACCTATGCGCAAGAAGGATTCCGTGCCCCACGCCTTGTACATGCCCAAATTTTCGAACCGGCCGAGGTTGGGCCATACGCCGGCCACGCTGCCGATCTTGTTCTTGATCTTGTTCCAGAAAAAAGACGAACCGAAAGATAGACGGCCAGCAAAAAATTCCTGCTCAAACCCCAGATCCCAGCCGACGGAAGTCTCTGGGTCGAGGTTCGGATTCGGGCGGGTCCACCCGACCGAGCCGAGGTGCAGGGCATAGACGGTCGGCGTGCTGAAGCCGGTGCCGGCTGATGCCTTGATTTTGGTGTTGGTCGGAAAAACGTACATGCCGCTCGCCTTCCAGGTCACTTTGGATCCGAAATCATCGTGCTTTTCGTACCGCACGCCCGCATTGAGAAACAGGCGCTCGCACCAATTGAATTGGTCCTCGAGATACACCGCCGTTGTGGTCGAGCTTTCAATATCCATATCCCCCGTTTTCAGCGGCCCGTAAAAGGTGGGGGTGTATTTGCCCGACTCGGTGATAACGTCGATGCCGGCGAGAATCGTGTTGTTCTCGTGGGTGTGGAAAATGCTTTGATAATCGAATTTGGTCGTCTCGCCACGGAAACGGTTTCTCTCCATCGAAAAATCGTCGGTGTCTGTATATCGTCTGTCCTGTTCCATATACCCGAAGGCGGCCCGCTGGACCCAGCGTCCGTCAAGCAGGCTCAGGGTCACCTGCGGCTTGACCATGAAGCGGCGGAATTTTTCCGTCTGCTTGGTGTCGCCGAACACGTAGGCCGGCGGCGGGTATCCGTCGAGGTCCGTCTCGAACTGCGCGCCGTTGGCAAAGAGGTCGAAGCGCAGGTTGTCGCCGCCGTTCAGGCCGAGACGCAGGTTGACGGAGCCGCGATCGTATCCGTCCCTTTCCCGGTTGCCGTCCCGCTTGTCGGCGGCGCTCCAGCCGTCGGTGTGGAGGTAGCTGCCGCCGAAGGAGAAATCGCCGCGCGCATTGCCCGCCTGCGCGCCGATGCGGGTGTTGACGGTGCCGTGACTGCCGCCCTCGGTCGAGACAAAACCGCTGAACGGCCCTTCGCCCCGTTTCGAGGTCATGTTGATGACGCCGCCCATGGCATTCGAGCCGTAGGACACGCTCTGCGGCCCGCGCAGCGCTTCGACCTGACCGATATTGTCGAGGGTGTAGGACGAAATGTTGGTTGACCGATTTGGTCCAAGCGGATCATCTATCGGCATGCCGTCCAGGTAAAACCCGGTGTGGTTGGAGTCCAGGCCGCGCATTCTCACATCCTGCAGCGACCCGGCGGTGCCATAGCTGGATACCGAGAGGCCGGGAGTCGACCGCATGACGTCGGCGAGATCGCGGTACTGGCGCGCTTCCATCAGGCCGACGCCGCCGAGTGCGGAACCGCGCAGCGACTCCGTTCCCGACGCATCCGCCGTTGCGGCGCGAAATACCGTCACCGTCTCCGCCACCTGTTCCACCGGCGTCGGTATCCGCGTCGCCGTCACCACGATTCGCTGCGGCTCGAGGCTTTCGCCGTATTCCGTTGCCGCCGGGGCGATGGTCTCGCCCGCGCACGCGACGCCGAACAGCGCCGCCCAGAGGCACAACGCCCCCGCCATCCCCTTACCCATCGCTTCTCCTCATGTCAAAAAAAAATAGACGCCGTTCCCCGAGGAACGGCGTCGTAATGGCATTGCGGATCAGCGGGGACACTCCCCCCTGCAAGGCCCGGACGTCATCCCATGCGCGGGGATTCCGGTACGGCGGCAAGGAGGGTATTCTGGCTTCCGGCGTCCCGGACGCGTGAACGCGTCCCTGAAAATCGCCTTCCCGGGATTTCCCCAGTGACGGTTTTCGGACATGCTTCGCCGGTTACAGCAGCGCGTCTACGACGGATTTGCACCGTCTTCCCAGTCTCCCTGCGCGCGTTCTGTCAACTGCTTCACGGTGACCATAGTGCTCGCGGCGGTTTTTGGCAAGCGTTTTTCCTATTCGAAGGTGCCTGCCTCGCCGACGCGCAGCTTCATCTCGTCCGAATTGGTGAAGAGTTCGGTCGCGTACATGCCGCCGCCAAAGGTCGGCAGGGCCGAGAATGCGCCCGGCGCTTCGGCGCGGAAGCGGTAACTGATCATCCGCGTGCCTCGGGGCAGCGAACGGATGAACAGCACCACTTTTTGATCCCGGTACTCGACATACGCGCCGAGCCGGTTGGCGGTATAGCCGGACTGGACCTCGACCGCTTCCAGTCCCGCCGCCTTCATGTCCTCGAAGACCAGGTACTCGTAGTCGTTTTTCGCGTCGATAGTGAGTTCCACCTCGACAAGATCGCCCGACTGCACCGTCGCCGTCTCGCCGCTGTCAAGCCCGGGCAACTCCACCCGGCGGTAGCCCTCGACCGTGCCCTGGACCGACGTGCCGGAGGCGGTCGGCATGTCGGCGCGGCGATCGCCCGGTTCCAGCTTGTAGAAGCGGCGGGTGACGGTCAGGTCGGACCCGGCGGCGCGGATGGGGTCTTCAAGGCTGAACACGTCCAGCGAGCCGGCGTAATAGAGGGTGCCGGTGCCGGTCCGTTCCAGCTGCAGTTCGTGGTCGCCCGGCTCGACCGCCAGCCCTTCGAGGACGAGACGGTTGTCCCTGACGATGTCGGCGGCCGTGAGGATGCGCCGCATCACCTCCACCCCGTCCAGCGTCACGATGACTTCCATCGTCGGATCGGCTTCGCCCGACGCGGACGCGTATTCGGCCAGCGCGTCGATGGCGTAGGCGGTGTCGCGGGTCGACCGCCAGTAGGAGCCGTTCTTGCGGCTTTGCAGGAGATATTTGGCGACGCCGGAGGCGAGGTCGCCTCGGGGTTCGACACGGGACAGCAGCTTCAGGTACCAGGCCTGCGTTTCGACGGCGTCGTTGTACCACCACCACCAGCCCTGCGCGGGCGTCTGCAGCCAGGCGGTGCCGTTTGCCTCGTCTGTCTTGACAAACTGCGACAGGTTGCGGACCACCATCGCGAGGGCGTTCGTCGCGCCCTCCTGGTGCAGGGCGATGCCAAGCATGGCGAGGGCGGTCGGGGACAGCCCGAGGCGGTCCCGGTAGAGGAAGTCCCGCATGTCGGGGTCGAGCGGCCGGCGGCCGTCGAGGGCGAGAACCATATAGACGAAGGCGTCGATATTGTCGGCGTTCGATTTGGCCCTGGCCGTTTCCGGTTCCGCCTTCAGGCGGGCGATTTGCTCCGCCTGGTAACCGCGCAGCCAGTCGATGCCGCCGTCCAGCATGCCGCGCGGCAGCGGGACGTCGTTCGCCGCCGCCGTGAGCAAGCCGTAGACGACAACCGCGGTGGTGTGGGGCCAACTGCGTTCGCCCGCGCCGGAGAACCAGCCCCAGCCGCCGTCCTCGTTCTGCATCGCGGCCAGCCGTTCGACGCCGCGCGCGGTCATGGCCGCCAGTTCTTCGTCGTCGAACACGGCCGTTACCTTGGTCCGATCGTCGCCCCAGGTGTTCCGCCATGTGGCGGATTGCGGATCGTCCCGGGTGTTTTCGGTACCGGCCTGCGCATCGGCGAGGGTCGCGCTGATGCCGTCCAGGAAGCGACGCGTCATGACGACGGGGAGGAAGCGGTTCAGGGTCTGCTCGGTGCAGCCGTAGGGGTAGTCGACAAGGTACGGGATTGCCTCCAGCATCGCGCCGGCAATGCTTGGCGAGAAGGAGAATTCGAACCGCGACCGGTCCGGCAGCCGTTCTTCCGGCACGGTGAAGGCGATCACTTCCCGGTTTCGGTCGCCGCGCATGACGCCGCCGAAGCTTTCGACCCGTCGCGCGCCGTGGACGACGACCGGTACGGTGATTTCTGCCGCGTCGGATTCTTCGTCGGTAAGAAAGCGCATGACGACGCGGGCGTCGCCGGGACGGCGGGCGTTGACGAGCCAGTTCACGCGCGCCTCGCCGTTGGCCGCGAGTTGCACATGCCGAACCAGCGGCGACGCCGGGGCAACCTCGAGCATGCCGCCTTCAAGCACGAGTTCGGCGCGGGCGGCCTTGGCCCGGGGGAGATAATTGTGCAGGTTGGCCGACAGGACGACCTGGTCGGTCTGGGTCAGGAAGTGGGGCGCCTGCGGCCGGACGATGATGTCCTTTTTCGTCGCCACCGCCTCCTCCCCTTCGCCAACGCGCACGCCGCCGGCCATGACCCAGGTGCGGGTCTTCCAGGCGGTGAGGTTTTCCGGCATGGCGAGGGAGAAGGTGGCGACGCCGTCGGCGTCCGTCTCCAGCGCGGCAAGCCACAGGGCGGTATCGGCGAATTCGGAGCGAAGCGCCGGCTCGACCGTCCCGCCGCCGCTCTCGGGCGCTGCGCCCGCAAAGGCCGGGGCGGCGTCAACGCTGTCCGAGGCCATTTCCATCGCGACCGCCTGCATCGGGGCGGCGGGCGATGGCGGCGGCACTGGCTGGGCCAGCATCATGCCGCCGCCGCTGCTCATGCGCCTGGCGCGCGGCATCCTGCCGTTGACATGAATCGTCTCGTCGTTCCAGTCCGCCTCCTGGTTGCCGAACGCGCCTATCGGCTCCCAATACACGTCGCCGCGGCGGGACGGCGCATAGGGCGTCTTGCTCAGCGACGAGACGATTGCGGTATTGTAATAGCGCCTCCAGCTCCAGAAGAAGGAGCGGATGTCGCCGACATTCGGTCCGCCGGAAATGTACTCGATCGAGCGGTCGTACATGGAGACGACGCACTGGCCCACGACGGGCCGGCCGGTAGCGTCGCTGACGCGCAGCGTGAAGGTGGCTTTTTCGCCCGGCGCGTAGGCGGTCTTGTCCGGCGTGACCTCGACAGTCAGGGTCTTGTCGGCCGGCGGGACGAAGATTTCCCGCGTCTCGCGGTACAGCGTGCCGCCGTGGATGGTGATGGCTTCGCAGAAGAAATTCGGCTGGTCGGCGACGCTGACGGGGATTTCCACCACCTCGCTGCCGTCGCCGAGATGGTAGAGAAGCGGCAGCAGCGCGCCCTCCCGTTCCGCCCGCTCGGCGCGCGGGAAAAGGAGGACAGTGGCGTTTTTGAACCGGGAATTGATGGCCAGCCTGACCATATCGCCCGGCGCGTAGTCCCGCTGGTCAGGCACCAGTTCCAGGGCGCCGAAGCGGAAGTCGCCTTCGCCCGGCGCGCCGCGCACGGTCACCAGGGTCGCGCCTTCGACCTCGTTGCCGTCCGCATCCGCGAGGATGCTCGCGAGCCGGTACTGGCCCGCTTCGGCGGGGGTGAAATGCACGGTGGCGTCGCCGTTCTTGTCCGTCGCCACGGCCTGGCTCGCGACTTCCGTTTCCGACGGCGCGCCGGCTTCGTCATAGCGGATGCGATAGAGGACGGCCCGGCCGGCGGCTTCGACGCCGCCGCCCGTGGGCAGGCTGGCGCGAACCGAGGCGGTGAGGCGGTCGCCCGCCGGGTAGAAGCCCCGGTCGGTCCACAGCGTCACCGCGAACGGACGCCGCGACGCGATCACCTTGCCGCCGCCCGAGATGGTGCGGCGGGAGGCGTCCGTCACCTCGGCCGTGACGGCGTAGGCATGGTCGCGGTCGCCGAACAGCTCCTTCGCCGGCGCGGTGTCGAGGTTCAGGCGAAAGACGCCGTCTGCGTCCATGACGCCTTCTCCTTCGGCGACGACTTCGGGTTGTTCGTGGAACCACGGCGGACGGATGGGGAGCGCCCACGCCGCCGACCCGGGATACCACGAGTAGTCGGTTCCGTTCTGCCACGCGCCCGCGCCGTAGAGCCAGTCCCAGCGCCACGGCGGCGTCCAGCCGCTCCGGTGGGTGGTGCGGACGACGCGGTAACTCACCCGCGCTTCCGTCACCGGCGCGCCGTAATAGTAGCGGGCCCGAATTTTCACCTGCGCCGTGTCGCCGAGGCCGATGGCCTTGTCCGGAGTCTCGAGACTGACCTCGAACTCGGGCTTCTTGTATTCCTCCAGCCTGAAGCCGACGCCGCCGCCGAGTTCCGTTTCGATATAATACATGCCGAGCATCGCGTCGGGGCCGAGGCTGAGCGTATCGGCCGCGCCGCCGAATGCGTCGGTCGTGAGCCGTTTTTCATAGACCGTTTCGCCGCGCGGGTTCCGAACTGTCACCGTAATTGGCCTGTCTTCAACCGTGGCGTTCCGGCCGTCGTAGCTGGCCAGCCCGTACCATATCTTAAAGTCGATGTCCTGCCCGGGCCGGTAGGCGGGACGATCGGTGATGACGAAACAGCTTGCCGTCCCGTCGCCGTCGTCGGCCGAATACATCGGCCACACCGAATCGAAGCCGAGGTAGGCGAGGCGGCCGTCGTCCGTTTCCGCCGTGATCAGCCATTCCTTGTCTTTCAGACGGTCGGTGGGGACGAGGGTCAGGCCGTATTCGTCGGTGCGGGCGGCGAATTCGTCCGGGAGGACGGCGGCGTGCGTGCCGTCGCGGTCGTACTGGACGCCATAGCCCAGGAACGAGAGGGTGGTGGACGGCACCAGCCTGCCGTTCGCCGCTTCGGCGGCAAAGAGGAGTTGCCGGTCGCCGCTGTTTTTCCGCACCAGCGCGAGATCGTGAATCCAGAGAATCAGGCGGCTGGTGTTGCCGTTTCGCAGGCGCGCCTCGACGAGGTAGCAGCCGGCCGAATCGAAGGGGAGTTCCAGTTCGGCGCGGCGGGAATAGTGGTCGGGCAGGGGGTCGAGGGCGACGTCCCATTCGGCCACGGTCTCGGCGACGTAACGGCTCTCGTCCTCTTCCACCACCATGCGCCCGAGCATCTCCGGGCTGCGCCGTTCATAACTCATCAGAAGGGAGGCGTCGTAGCCCTTGACCGCGTCCCGGATGTCGGCGAGGAGCTTTTTCTCGTCCAGCCGTTTCGCGACCATGGTGACGGTCTTGCCGTTCCGGTACAGGTACGACAGGGTGGTGCGCTGTCCGGCGGGGGCGATCGGGCCGGATTCGAGCAAACCGTTGTTGCCGGTTATGCGTTCGAGACGGGCCGTGCTCTCGTCGTCGCGAATCCGGTTGCGGCGGTGCAGGTCGGCGCGCCGTTGCCAGAACGCGACCGCGCGCGGATATTGCTGGCGGTTTTCGTACACCTGCGCCAGTGCGGCGAGGGCGTCGGCGCGAATCTCCATGTCCTGCGATTCGGCGGCGCTCCGCAGCACGGCGATATGGTTGAACTCCTCCGGCGGCGAAAAACGCTTGAGCCCCGTCGCCAGCCTGGCGACCGTCTCGGCGTCCAGGAGGGTGCGGACGGCGTAGGGGCCGGTCTCGCCGCCGATGTCGGCGTCGCGGACGAGGGGCGAATTTGCGGTTATCGTCTGGACTCCGAACTGTTCCATCAGGAACCTGCCGAACAGGAGATCGGCCAGGCTCTGGCCTTCTTCGTTGACGCCGGCCAGCTGCGCCAGCAGCCAGCGGTAGCGTTCGCCGTCCGACTTCGCCGCCTCCCACGAATCGGGCTGGCGGTGGTAGACGGGATTGCCGTCCGCGTCCACCGGCGCGTGGCGGCGCGGCAGGGTGAAGGTCGGCACCGATTCCCCTGCAGCGGGCGGATTGTCGAGGTCGGTCAAGCCGGTAAGCCGCCAGGCCAGCATGCCGTCGCGGTCCCGGAGGAGCAGGCGGATATAGTTTTGGTAAAAGCCGATGCGGTCGTCCGCATTCGCCGGGTCGTCGGGGTCGCCCAGGTTCGCCTCGGCCCGGCGCATGAGTTGTAGCGCGAGGACGCGGTTCCGTTCGGCATCGCGGTCGCGGTAGCCGCCGCGTCCGGGCAGGGTCAGCGGGTGGGCGGCGGCGGCGAGGACGCGCCAGCTGGCGGGCCTGGCCGTCACGGCCGCGTCGAGGAGCGAGCGGACCTCGTCCATCTCGCCCAGGCGGATAAAGCAGGCCGCGGCCATGGAGAGGTCGGCCGCCGCATCCTTTGAGGGGACCGCCGCATCGAGGACAAGGCCCCGGTAGAGGACGGCGGCGTCGCGGAAATTCCCTTCCGCCTGCAGCCGTTTTGCCTCGCCGCGCCGTTCCGAGGGCGTTGCCGCCTGCAACGGGTGGGCAAGGGCGAAAACCGCGACAACAGGCAAGAGCACTAGAGACAAACGGTCCAGCATAAACGTTCTCCTTGGGAACCCGGCGGCAAGCCGCCCCTCGTCGTGTGGCCTAATCACCCTATATACGGGCAAAGGTCCACGCGGTGTCAAAAAAAAAACGAATCCCGCCCGCCGCCCTAGCGGCCCATGGCCGCGAGCCGTGCCGCGACGGCGGCGACCACGTTGGCGGGCGCGACCACCGCCAGCCTGCCGGTGACGGGGCTGTATTGCAGCGAGCAGACGGGATCCCGCCACAACGCCCGGAAAAATCTCCCGCCGCAAGGCAGCCGGCAGGAGCGCGTTGTCGCCCCGGCGCACCGCGAAGCCGGCGACGGCGAGTCCGTCCCAGAACAATTGCCGGGAGCGGATGTCTGTCACATAATCGCCGTCTCCCGCTTCGAACAGCACCGCGCCGCCGGCGTGAAAGACGCGCCTCCCCAGCCCCCACGCGCCGGCGAACAGTTCGGTCAGCTTGCCGAGGGTGTAGCGGTCCGCGCCGGCCGGAATGTCCCGTCCGCCCGGCGACGGCGGCGCGTGCAGCAGGATTGCCACCCCGGCCTGATCGGCGGTGTCGGCGAGGATTTCCCGCGGCTCCCGGCCTCGCGGCCGCGCGACGTTCCGGCCAAGCAGCCCGCCCCAATCGGTGGAATGCTGGATGGCCCGGGCGAACAGGGCCGGGTTGGCAAGAGAAGGCGCATCGCCCGGGCTGCCTTCGAGGCAGCGGACGGCGCGTTCGAGATAGTCGGCCAGAACCGGCGGCAGGACGGCGGTGGCGCGGTAGGCGTTCGGGTTGTCGGGGAGGGGATAGTTCTCCACCGCCAGGGTATGCTCGCCCGGCAGCACCGGCATGGGTTTGACCAGTTCAAGGAGGAAGCGGCGCATCGCCTCGACCCCGCCGTCGACGAGCGACGGCACGCGCGGGAACGACAACGACGGCTGCGCGCCGACCCAATCGTAGGAACGGGAACACTCGACGACGCCGGCGGCGGTGACGCGGAAGCGGAAGCCGAAGCGTCGCGCCAGCATTCCAGCACCGTCCCCAGGGGCACCCGGCCGGTGACGAGGAAGACGTTGTCCGTGTTGGCGGTTGCCGGGAGGTCGGCCAGGAAATAACGGACCTCGATACCGGTCTGAGCGTGGATTTCCCGGGCGGCGTCGTTCAAACCGACGCCCCAGAGGTTCAGCCGCACCGGCCGGTCGAGGGGATGAACCGCCTCCGCCGCCGGGGCTGCGGCGGTCAGGACGAGGAGGAGTAGGACCAGCCGGATGAGCCGCATCACTCGCGGAGATCCCGAAGCAGGCTTTCGGCCGCGTCCGTCACGTCGCCCGGTCCGGCGATGCGGATGGCGTCCACCGCCAGGGCGGCTGCTTCCGGCTTGCCGTCCGGCAGCGAGGCCAGCCTGTAGGCGAGGTGCAGGGGCGCGTCCGGATTGTCCGGCACCACCCGCATCACCCGCCGCCAATGGGCGATGTCCCCGGCCGGCTCGCGTTGCGGCATCGGCGCGAGTTCGACATGGATGAGCCACACCATAGTGCCGATCAAGAGCGCCGACGCCAGGTAGCCGGTCAGCATGATTCGCCGCACCGCCAGGTGGTGGGCGTCGCCGATTTCGGGGAAGCGTTCGACCCGGCGGAGATAGTCGACCCGTTCGGCAATGCCCAGGTGGTGCCACGACTCGGCCAGCCGCACGTGGCCGGCGCTGATGCCGAGTTTTTCCAGCGCGTTCACGAGGCCGCGCGAATCGCCCGACATCTCCAGCGCGAACAGGTCGGCCTGGCGCTCCATGTTGCGGGACAACCAGCCGAAGATGAAGCGGAAATAGGCCAGCACCATGACGGTGGTGACGATAAAGCGCTCGGTCGAGGTCAGCGGCAGATACGCCCCGATAAGCACCGCCAGGTTGATGCCGGCCAGCGAGGTGAACAGGTAGAAGAGGAGGTGTTTGTTTTTGATATGGCCGAGTTCGTGCAGGATAACCCCCTCCAGCTCGTCCTCCTTCATGTTGCGGATCAGGGCCGGGGTGAGGAACAGGTACCGGAACGGCCGCATGATGCCGACAGCCGCCGCGTTCTGGGTATTGCCGCCGCCCGGCTCCCACAGGTAGACGCGGGAGAATTTGACCCCGGCCTCGTTTTCGAGGCGGCGGACCGTGTCCATGACCGGCCCCTCGGGGATCCGCCGGCAGCCCCAGGCACGGGCGAGAAGCAGGGGAAACGCCCACGCCGCCGCCAGGAACAGGACCGGCAGGAGGATCAGGAACTCGCCCAGCCAGTCCGCCAGAAAGGCGAACGGCAGCCAGGCCAGCAGCATGTAGAGGTTGTAGCGCGCCTTGTGGACGAGAAAGGACGCGCGCGTCCATTTGCCCGCGTTGGTCTCGCGGTGGAGGGGGTATTGCGGCAGCCAGGCGGCGAAGAACAACGCTACATACGGGAGCAGCCCCAGCGACTGGACGGCAAAGCTGTCGGCGGCGGGACTCAGGCCCCAGGCCGCGATCAGGCTCCACGGCAGGGAGGAATGGATCAGGGTCGCGACATACGCGCCGACCAGCAGCATGCGGAGGGCCATGTCCGCCTTGGCGGCGATGCGCCGCCGTTCGGCAAAGGGGAGGCCGGGCCGCCGCAAGGCACGGCGGGCCCAATAGTCAAGGAGTATCGACATGATCAGCGTGGCGACGACGGCTCCGCCCGCGATGGTCAGGGCCTGGCCCAGGGGCGGCGGTTGAGGTGCGGGACTCTCCGTATACCAGCCGAGAATAAGCATGACGGCCAGCATGTCAAACGGTAGGGGCATAGGACGCCGTTATTCTGTCGGGACGTGCCCGATGGTTTCAATCGCTTTGTCCACCGCCGCCTGCAACGCGGGGTCGGCGGCGTACCGGCGCGCCTTGGCCAGGAACCCGGCGGCCATGTCGTCGTTGCCGGTATAATGGTTGAGAATGCCGATGTGGTACTCGAACCAGGCCAAATCCTCCATCGGCAGGCCCTTTATGACCGCTTTCAGGTAGATCTGGTTCCACGGGCCTTCCAACTGGCGATAATTGTCGCCATAGCGGTCGTCGGCCTGCTCGTAAAAACCGGCCGCGTTGCGGGCATACACGTGGCCCCACAGGGGCGCCTCGTGCGGCTGGGCGATTTTCCGGATGACTTCGTCCGGGATGGCGGCGACGCCGAAGACCAACTGGTAGCCGAAGGGGCTGGCTTCGATGGACTTGTCCAAGTTGGCGGTCAGGAATCCGGGCGTCGTCTGGTAGATGACCGTCTCCAGGTTTTTGACCAGCTTGCCCTCGATAAGCGAGAAGCCTTCGTACCAGACGCTGGTGGGCGAGCCGTCGCCCCAGAAATAGACGACAAACGATTCGTTCAGAGTCACCTTGTCCGCGACCATCTGGATGCGGCAATGGGTGAAGGGGACGTCATTCACCACCCCGAGATCGTTGATCGGCTTGGACGCGCCCGGTATGGGCGAGCGGTCGAACAGGAGCTGCCGGGCCATGGCGGTCCGTTTGCCGTCGGGGCCGACCTCGCAGGCGACGACGACGGCGACCTCGATGGGGCCGGGGTTGCGGGCGTCCCCTTTCTGGATGGTGGCGAGGACGATCTCCTCCTCCACTACGCCGTTGCCGTTCAGATCGCCCGAGATGGTGCCGCGAATCCACAGCCAGTACGGTTCATCGTAGTTACTGATGAGATCGGCGAAAAGGTGCTGGTAGAGGGCGCTGTTTTCCCCCGGTTGGAGGCTGGTATACCCGAGCGAACACCCGGGCAGGGCGAGCAGGGCGAAAACAGTGCCGAGAAGGGCGGCCGCGCCCCACCGGGAGGGGCCGAGACAGAGTGGTTTGCATGGAGCCATGGCGGCATGTTCTCCCTGTGAAAAGACGTTCAGCCGACGATTATACGGTAAAACGGCCCGGGTTACAGAGAAAAACGGCAAAGCCGACACCAACCCGCCGGGACCGCCCGCCCCGGGTAGGGTGGCGACCGGCCGGGCGGTATAATTGTGTTGCTTTGTGTCCTGCCATTCCTATAATTGGAGGTGGAAGCGCTTTTTTTCACGCGATCGGGTCTGCCTCTCGCGTGAAGAAGGGCTGTTTCCCGCACCATTAATCCTCATACGGGAGAAAGCTCATGCCGCACCTCGACACCGACCACCAACACAGCACGCGCCAAGGCACCACACCCGAATCCATCCAGCTCGACTATGCCGAACAGTTGAAATACGAACTGGCGCGCGACCGCTACACCTCGACCAAGAACAACCGCTATATCGCCCTCAGCCGCGCCATCCGCGACCGGCTTATCGACCGCTGGATCGAGACCCAGCAGGCCCACCACGACGATCGGGTCAAGCGCGTCTATTATCTTTCGCTCGAGTTCCTCATGGGCCGCGCCCTCGGCAACAACGTCATCAACTTCAAGCTCCAGGACTCGGTGGAAAAAGCCCTGGACGGCCTGGGGGTGGATTGGGAGGAACTCTGGGAAGTCGAGGTCGACGCCGGCCTCGGGAACGGCGGCCTCGGCCGTCTCGCCGCCTGTTTTCTCGACTCCCTCGCCACGCTGCAGATTCCCGCCATGGGCTACGGCCTTCGCTACAATTACGGCATTTTCCGCCAGACCTTCGAAAACGGCTACCAGGTCGAGCACCCGGACAACTGGCTCCAGAACGGCAATCCGTGGGAAATCGCCCGGCCGGAACTGCGCATTCCGGTCCGCTTCGAGGGCCGTATCGAACAGTGGACCGAGAACGGCCGCCCGCGCTACCGCTGGGTCGACGCCAAGCCCGTCCTCGGCATGGCCTACGATACGCCTATCGTCGGCTACGGCGGCAACACCGTCAACACGCTCAGGCTGTGGTCGTCCTACGCGGCCGAGGATTTCGATTTCGAAGACTTCAACCGGGGCGACTATGTCGAGGCGGTGGCGGCGAAGACCGAGGCCGAGAACCTGACCAAGGTCCTCTACCCGAACGACCTCCACTACACCGGCAAGGAACTCCGCCTCAAGCAGCAGTACCTGTTCGTCGCCTGCTCGCTGTGGGACATCCTGCGCCGCTTCAAGCACGACAAGGAGCCGTGGAGCGAATTCCCCAACCGGGTCGCCATCCAGATGAACGACACCCACCCCAGCCTGGCGGTGCCGGAACTGATGCGCCTTCTTATCGATCAGGAAAACCTCGAACCCGAACAGGCGTGGGAAATCACCGTCAAGTCGATGGGCTACACCAACCACACCCTGATGCCGGAAGCCCTGGAAAAATGGCCGGTACCGATGATGGAAAAGCTGCTGCCGCGGCACCTGCAAATCATCTACGACATCAACTTCCAGTTCATGCAGAAGGTGGCTATCGCCTTCCCCGGCGATTCGCAGAAGATGGCCAACATGAGCCTGGTCGAGGAGTCGGAACCGAAGCAAATCCGCATGGCCAACCTGTGCATCGTCGGCGGCCATTCCACGAACGGCGTCGCCGCCATCCACACCGAACTCCTGAAGAGCCGGGTCGTGCCCGATTTCGCCGACATGTATCCGGACAGGTTCAATTCGAAAACGAACGGCATCACCCAGCGCCGCTGGCTCCTGAAGGCGAGCCCTCCCCTCGCCGACCTGATCACCTCGCGCATCGGCGATCGCTGGATTATGGAACTGGATCACCTGCGCGAACTCGAGAAATTCGCCGACGACGCCGACTTCCAGGCCCAATTCCGCGAAACGCGCCGCAAGGCGAAGCTGGCCCTCATCAAACACGTCAAGAAGGAGAACGGCTTTATCCTGAACCCCGACTCCATCTTCGACACCCAGGTCAAGCGTCTGCACGAGTACAAGCGCCAGCTTATGAACGCGCTGCACATCATCATGCTCTACAACCGGCTGCGCCGGAACCCGAACATGGAGTGGACGCCGCAGACCTTCCTCTTCGGGGCGAAGGCGGCTCCCGGCTATGAAATGGCGAAGCTGATCATCAAGCTGATCAACAACGTCGCCAACGTCGTCAACAACGACCCGGCGATTGGCGACCGGCTAAAAGTGTATTTCCTGCCGAATTACCGGGTATCGCTGGCCGAGAAAATCATCCCCGCCACGGACGTGTCGGAACAGATTTCCACCGCCGGGACGGAAGCGTCCGGCACCGGCAACATGAAGTTTATGTTGAACGGCTCCATCACCATCGGCACACTTGACGGCGCGAACATCGAGATCATGGAAGAGGTCGGCCGCGAAAACATGTATATCTTCGGCCTCGACGCCGAACAGGCGAAGGAGGTCTCCAAGAACTACGACCCGATGGCCCTGTACCAACAGAACGAAGAAATCCGCGACGCCCTCGACCTCCTGTTCGGCGGCCACTTCTCCGTCGGCGAAGGGCCGATCTTCGAGCCGATCCGGAAGGCCCTCCTGGAATGGGGCGACCGCTATCTGCTGATCGCCGACCTGCCGAGTTACGCCGAAGCGCACGCCAGGCTGCAGGCCGACTACCGGGACCAGGCGTCGTGGACGAAGAAGTCCATCCTCAACACCGCCCGCTCCGGCAAGTTCTCGAGCGACCGGACGATTATGGAATACGCACGGGAGATCTGGCACACCCCGCCGCACCCGCTGGACATCCGCCACAAGCGGTCGAACACGATTATGGAAGCGCGGAATATGGAGAACGGGAATTAGGAAAAGTGTTCTCGCTGTAAAATAATTGCTCCTCCCGGCGACGCGTCGGGAGGAGCATTTTTTTGGGGTGATTGGCGGTCGGCTGCACGAGTTAGGTGCCATCGCTGTCGGTGGCGTGGACCCCGGCCGAACCGCCCGTTTTCTTCGCTGATGAACGTCCGCACGCCGGGGTGACGTTTGGGGGTTACGGCTGCGCTTCAGCATGTTTACGCGGAACCGGGCGAGGGGGGTGAAGTGGTGTCGGGGCAGTCGGCACACGCCAACGCCATGCGATTTCGCGAAACGGCCGACAGCCAATCGCCCTGCGGCATTGGTTTGATAAAAAATGGGCGGTCTGTGCCTCTTCCCTTGACCCCGGAGTAGGTACTGCTCGGGTGGCCGTGGCTGGTGACGCCCCAGACTCCGCTTGCCGGGCTCGAGGCCCTAAACCGTGTCCGGAAATATCGTGATTACTCTGCCGTAAGGGTGCGGTAATCAGAGGGATTTCCTTGATGGTCCAAGCGGCCGTGGTTTGTCGCCCCCATGGCCTGTACTGCGGGTATCCTCCGGGGTCTTGGGATCGACCGCCCAAAAACCCGTCGAATACTGGTGACCGCAGCGCCTGGTGGCCGTTTCCTAGGCTTTCGGCCCGCCCTGGCGCTGGTCGGCTCCGCGCGCTGGAACCGGTGTCATGAACTGCATGGTATCCTCGTTCACGCACGGTGGAAAAAAATCTGGGACTTTTTTTGGGGATGGGTCAGGCCCGGAGCGGGAGCGTGTGTCGGCTGCCCCGGCACAACCTCACGTCTCTCGCCCGGTTCTGCGTATAGACGCCGGGGTGACGGTTTGGGGGTGGGTGGCGCGGATTACTTTTTCGAGAAGCGTGCAGCAAGCGCACGTGCCCGTGGACCCCGGCCGAACCGCCCGTTTTTCTCGCTGGTGGATGTCCGCACGCCGGGGTGACGTTGATTGGGGAGGTGGACGGTTTAGAGGAATGACGCAAAAGAAAACCGAAGGCCATCCCACGGGGGATGGCCTCTCATGTTTGGCTATCTCACGGCATAGCATACGGCATGTTTCAGGGAGTT
>JAJQBO010000204.1 GCA_021203245.1 Planctomycetaceae bacterium | reverse complement strand
AGCCAAAGGGCAGGATATCAAGGGTTAGATGTTCTCGCTTTTCTTACGGAATTCGGTCCAGATGCGCTTGTTGATTCATTTTATGGGGGCTCACGGGTTTAGTCGCCGCTGCCGGCGCTGGCGGTCCCATCAACGCGGCACAACGTCAAGTATGGTACTCGAAAGTTCAGAGAGTACTGGACAGCGGAAGCAAGGCCGCATCCAGCCTTCGCAATACCGACAGCAATCCTACTGTGATCAAACGAGCCTTAACCGACATTGTTGAGAAGTCCCGCACCCCGAAATCCCTGTTTATTGATGCTGGAAGATTCGTCGGGTTTTTCGACGGCGACCAGGTTCGCATGCAGCGCGCTATGGAGGCGATGGATATCACGCCGCAAGACCTTGTCTACGCAAAGGAGGCCGGGGCCCAGGTCGAAATATCGACAGTTGGGCTTCTCGAACATGTCGGGAGCGTCGAACAAGACGCAGGGATTGAAAAGCTGGCCCGCCCCGATCCGGAAGCCCCCACCCTCGCCATCCTTGCGGAAAGACAACTCGCCGAAGCAGAGTTCGTCGAAGAGTTGGAGAAAAACCGGAACGAGAATAAAAGCCTGCCAAGCCAGTTCAAAATATTCCGCGATCAACTGGTCGAAGCCGGACGCGATCCGGAGGTGGCTCAACAGGAGGCCGATATCAATTATGCGCTGGCGACAGTCGCCGGGCGGCGCGTCGGCTTGACGGCCGAACAGTTCATCGACCTCCACTCCATCAAAGTTATGCTGTCCAATCAGGTGGAAACCGCCCGGAATGTAAACGACCATATCAACCTCACATACGATAGGGTGGCGGCACAGGACTTGAATGTCCGCGCCCAGCGGGCGATGCAGTCCCTCGGTCCGGGGGAAATCGGGAAGCGGGTGGACGAGCTCTCGCGACTTGATCCCGAAACCATGGTGGAGCGGGGGAGAGAGTCTATCCTTTCGACTCTGGATAGCAAATCGGACGCACCTGGCGCAGTATACAGGAACGGCTACGGCCTGATCTCGTTCATCTATGGCGCGCCTGGTGATGCGCAGAACAAATTTCGGAAAGGGTATGGCGTCGCGCATATTTTCGCCAAACGCAGGCAGGAGGCTATCGACAAGGGGGCCACGCCTGAACAGGCCGATGCGATGGCTCGGCAGGTGGTTGAAAAGCTGCCCGATGTTATTGTCAACGGGGTTGTGTCGGATGATTTCAACCCGGAGAGGAAGCATGTCACTAAAGACGGCATTACCGCTGTTCTGTCCCGATTCGACGACGACGGCAAGACTGGGTGGGTTTTGACGGGATGGGATGCAGGGCTGCATGAAAATTCTCTCCCCGGTGAGCCGGGAGGGGTAAGCCCTGGTCCGGACTACGCATCTGATTCTTCCTCGATAAGAACGCAGATGGGAGCGGGGAGAGATACTATTACTATACCCGCCGGCCGGGGTGATGTCAAATGGACGACGGAGTCACTGAAAACCATCGTCTCGGAGTCGGCGGTGCTTCCGGAACAGCAGGAGGCGTTTACCAAGTTCGTCCAGGCGCTCCTTGAAGAAAATGCCGATGTCTCGGATGTTGGCCGGTTGGCGCGTGAGTTCGAGACTGCCACCTCGTTGGCCGAAGGTTTCGAGCAGGCGGCTATGGGCATCCAGCATATTCTGGATGACCCCGGAGGCATCGGCCAGGCGGTCCTGGACGAGATGGGCATTGACGCTGACTCCATTCAGGAAGGCATGGCAGCTATGCAACAACGGATTGCCGACCTTCAGGAAAAGGGCAATGCTCACCGGTCTTTTTATGAAAGCCCCATAATGCGGGCGGCAATCACCGGCACCGCAGAAAGCTTGCGGTACGCCGGGCAGCGCGGCGATGTCTGGTTTACCCCCGAAATAAATATCATCCGCCTTTTCAACGGACAGCAAAATCGATCGACCATCACCCATGAACTGTTCCATATTTACGGCGATCATTTGGTCAAGGCCGCCCAGGCGGAGAACGCCTCCGAGCAGATCCGACAGGATTTCGAAGCTTTGAACAAATCTGTCGATGGAGGGCTTCTGTCCAGCGACTCGGACGTACGGCGGGAAGCTGATGAAAAATCCGCGAAGATGTTCGAAAAGTATCTGTCGGAAGGTGTTGCTCCCTCTCCGGCACTTGCTGGGCCGTTCAGGCGGTTCCGCGCATGGATGGCGAATGTTTATCGGGGCGTTCGTGAGTTCGCTGCCATAGAGCTGTCGCCCGAGGTGCGCGGCGTGTTCGACCGGATGCTTGCGGCCGAGGAAGATGTTGCGCGGGCAAGACATTATTACAGTCACCTCGATAACCTAGCCCCGCCATCCGGCATCTCGCCCGAACAAGCCAGGCGGCTTAGCGAAGGCGTTGAGACGGCGCAGAGTGTGGCGATGGAAAAGCAAATCGCCCGAATGGTCAAGGACTTCATTGGCGGCACGGAAGGCAGGAAAAAGATCGCGCAGGAAGCGCGCCGCGATGTCGAACTGCAAAGACAATACGCAGCCGCGGAAGCCCTGCGAAGTATGGGGGCATGAGCCGTGAACAGGTCGCCTCCGTAATCGGCGAAGCAGACACGGCACGCTTGGAAGCCAACCATAAAGGGATCATCAAAAAGGATTTTAAGGAAAAACGCGACCCAGCCGATTACCTTCCACGCGTGGCGACGGAAAACGGCTTAGACTCTGTCCGGGACTTGGTACAGGCCATTGTGGATCTGACCGCCGATGTATCAGTTGTCAGGCGGATCGTTAATCTTGGCGGTCTGGATGAAGCGTATGTTATCAACACCTTCGGTCGAGACGCGGTAGCGTCCTTGCGCGAGAACTACTTTGGCAAGCAGTTTGGTGACAAGCTCTTCTCCCGGCCCAATGGTGCGTTGGGCGCTCTTCTGCAGGCGGAGCGATTTGGCTATGAATCGGTGGAGGAGATGCTTCAAGACATCGCCTCTGTTCCGGACAAACAGACCGTCGTTAAAAACGTTACGCAGCAGCGCATTGATAATGAAGCAATTTTCATTCGCATGGCGATGCAACAGGACTCCGCTACCATAGCCGACGAGGCATACCATAGCGACGCCTTGGCCCATGCGATGACCGTCAAGCAGTCAGTCCTAAACCAGCAGGCCATGGAACAGGCGGAGCGCGAAGGACGGCGTATAGGCCGGCAGTTGAACGACGCGGCACTGCGACGGGTCGCGGCCGACGCAGTTGCAGCACGTCAGGTGAAAAAAGCGACGCAGTACTTCACCGCCGTATCAGCCTACCGGAAGCATGCCGAAGCGGCGGCAAAAGCCGAGGCGAAGGGCGACAAGATCACCGCCGCCCAGGAGTACCAGAAGATGCGGCTGGCACATTACGAGATCCGCGAGTCAATCCAAGCCCGCAAGGAAGCGGAGGCGTTCCGCACCAAAAACACCAATGTAAGCCGGTGGATGAGGCGACTTGAAGGTAGCGACCGCAACAAGACCCCGCCTGTCGAAATGGGATTCCGCAACGCCATCAAGGACATCTTGACTACATGGAAAGTCGTCACCAGTAAACTCCTCGCGCCCGAGGTGGAAGTAGGTGACGTGGTGGCTATTCCCGGTCCGGATGCAAACATTGACCCGGAGATCGCGGCGTTGTCGCCATCCATGGCGGAGTCCGTCCCACCGTGGATTCTTACCCGGCAAGGTGCGGACAAGATCAAGTCGTGGCGCGACCTGACGATGGAACAAGTCAGGGAACTTGGCGACGCCCTCGATGTTTTGACGGAAAAGGGTAGGGGCGAAATGCATGCCCTGAACATGCCAGGCATCCGCACAGTTCGCCAAGCGGTGGATGAGAGCATAAAGCGCATGTCGGCTCGTACGCGGAGGTCGGCCAAGTACGGCCGTGGTACGGAAAACGACAGTCGAACGGACAAAGCGCGCAGTTGGCTTGATCGGTTCATGGTCGGTGCGATCCTGCCTGAATACACTTTTGCCATAGCGGACGGCAACACCAACATCACCGGTGGCGGAGTTGGGCCTCTGCAAAACATGGCCCTGGCTCTTCGAAAGGGCATCGAAAACAAGAATACCATGTTCGTTTCGGACATGCATAAAATCGCGCCGGCCATGAAGACGTTGCGAAAGTTCAGCAGGCGTTTTCGCAACATGGACAAGGCGCAGTTTGGGCCGGTCCCCGAATCGCTACGCGCCGCTTATGGCGAAAATCTCCAATGGGACGGTGAGATGATGATTATGGTGGCCCTTAATTGCGGGTCGGCCACCAACCTTAAGGCCATTACGCAAGGCTACGGGATGGACGGCGAACAAGTCAGTAGGATCTTTTCCGCCTTCACCGCAGCCGAGATGGACGCGATTCAAACCATCGGGGATGTAATTGGCAGCCATTTTCAAGAGATAGACGACACTCATTTCCGCCTCACCAATCGTAGGACGGAGAAGGTCGAGCCACAAGCGTTTACCGTCGTTTCCTCCGAGGGCGTGACTAAGGAAATGCGGGGCTACTATTTCCCACTCGTCTATGACGGCGTGGTGGATCGGGAGATAGGCGGCCGACAGGATTACCAGGTCGCCCTGAATCGTGCCTCCTTCAACGCGGCGCGCGGCAGGCCCAAGCCAAAGAACGGTTTTACCGTGGCACGCGTCGGGGCGGCTCGCCCGCCGGTTCTCCGGCTCGACACCATCTACAACCACCTGGACAAAGTGGCGCACTATGTCCACCTGTCGGAAGCGGTCAATGAGGCAAACGCCATCACCACTGATCGGGATTGGGAGGGCGTGTTTGTTCATACGTTCGGCGACGACCGCTACCGCTCCATCCGTAAATACATCAAGGACATTGCCGACCCTGACTCGGGTAACCTCGGGAAAAACGATGTGGCCAGGCGTGCGCTGGAATGGGTCCGGCATAAAGGCACGACCGCCGCATTGGGCTTCCGGGTGTTTTCCGCCCTGAAGCAACGGCTGGACGTTTTCCCGGCTGTTCTCCAAATGTCACTGCACAGCCACAACGGATCAAGCGGGTTTAAATACGCCCTGACCGGTATGAAGGAGATCGGTTTTGCCGGCAACATAGGCATCATGAACGACCGCATACGCAGGATCCACGAGAAGTCGTCGTTCATGCGGGACACCGAAGGGAACATTACGGCGGATATGCGGGAAATGCTCGCTAAGGCGCGGCAGGGGAAGGAGTATTTCGAGATAGCCGGCAGGGAAGTCAATAGCGAGTTATTTTACAACCTTGTGTTTATGGGTATGACCAGCCAGGACCGCGCATTCCGGTCGGCTATATGGGCGGGAGCCTACCGTATGACCCGAGACGGCAATGCCGACTTCGACCCCACCGGTCTCAAGGGGGAAGAGGCCATCGAAAAGGCGGCAATCGACTTCGCGGATCGCATGGCTGCCACCTTCAGCGCCACCACCGCCGCCGATATGACCGAGTGGCAGCGTGACAAGGGTTTGATGCGACTGTATACGACCTTCCTCTCCGGGACGGTGCGCCGAACCAGCCGCCTGGTCCAATACATCGATGCCTACAGGCAGGGGCAGATGGACGCCGGCACAGCAGCAAAGGCCTTCGTCATGGACGCGGCTATGCAGGCCTGGGTGCCGGCCTTTATGACGATGGCGATAAATGCCGCCTTTGGTGACGATGACGACGAAGAAATGACGGCGGGGGGAGTCTTGTTCGATGTGCTTTTCGATCCGCTCCTCTCCGTCATCGACGGCGTGCCGTTCTTCAACACCACAGCCGCATTGGCGCGGTACCGGCGCGGGAACGTCTTCGTTCCGTCTGGTCTGTCGCAGGTTGAAAGGCGGGCGAACAGTGCCATTTCCCTTCCCAAGGACATCCTAAAAGGTGACTACGGCAAGGCAACAGCCAAGGGCATTGGCCTTTTCGGTTACGTCAAGGGGATGCCGGTGGAAAACATATACCGAGATGGGAAGAAAATCGTGGAGATGTTTGGACTGGCCGACGCGGACTAAAGGGACCAAAAAAGCCGACAGCCACCGCGAGTGGGTAAAGCGTGTGGTGGCTGTCGGACACATGGGAGCCCAATCGTAACAGGAGATTATTCCCTGTCAACTTCTAGGGACCACAGCCACTCATGCGCATGAGGAAGATGTGCGTTGCAACGGTATTTATTCTGCATAAATTCTTCATGAAAGCTGCAAATATACCATAATATATTGAAATATATAG
>JAJQBO010000246.1 GCA_021203245.1 Planctomycetaceae bacterium | reverse complement strand
AACTTCACGCCCCTCGCCCGGTTCATCGCACAGACGCCGGGGTGACGTTTTTGGGAAAATCTTATGTGTGGCAGAAATCATCGGCTCGGAAATGTTGCCAAAAAGCCAAACATGAGACCAGGGTGACCACCTATCGATCGAACGAATACAGATCGGCGTTCTCGTTCTTCCGTTGCAGGATGGCGTCGCGGACGATCTCCGACCCGGTCTGGCTGAAGACGATGCCGTTGCCGCCAAAGCCGAGGATAAAATAGGTGTTGTCCATCTCCGGCACCTGGCCGACATAGGAAAGAGAATCCTCCGTCCCGCCAAACGCCCCCGCCCAGATGAAATCGGGGTGGAAGGGGATGTCGGGGCGGAGGCGGTGGACGTCCCGGACGATGCGGGCCGCCTTTTTCTCCAGGGCGTTGTTGCGCCGGCGCCGGCTGTGGCCTTCGTCGTCGCGGCCGCCGACGATGATGCGGTCGTCCTCGGTGGTGCGCAGGTACAGGTACGGCGTCTTCGTCTCCCACAGCAGGGTCCGGTCCGGCCACAAATACTGCATATCCACCGGCTTGGTGACGATGGCGTAGGTCGTCGCCATCTCCACCACCTTCCGGGACAAGAAACGCTGCGATTCATAGCCGCAGCAAATGACCAGCCGCCTGGCGCGTATCCGCCCGCCGCCCGCGAGCCGCAGTTCGACGCCGCGCCGGCGCGGCCGCACCTCCTCCACCTCGGTCGTGTCGTAGACGCGCAGGTTGTCCAGCGGGATGGTGAGGAGGGCGTGGGCAAGCTGGTAGACGTCCACCTGCGCGCCCTGGCTCGACAGCAGCCCGGCGGGAGCGCCGATGCCGTAGAGTTCCTCCACCTCGTCGCCCGGCAGGAGCGCGACGTCAAGCCCGATGGCCCTGCGTGCTTCATACTCTTTTTTCAGATCGCGCGCGTGGCTGGGCTTGCTGGCGTACTGCAGGCTCGGGCTTTTGAAAAAATCGACAAGCAGGTTTTCTTCCCGCACAATCGCGCCGATGGCGTCGATGGCGCGGTAGCAGGCGGCGTAACTCGCTTCGGCGCGTCGCCTGCCGACCTTGTCGACAAGGGTGTGCAGCGGTTCGTCGATTTCGTATTGCAGGAGGGCGGTGCTGGCGCTGGTGCTGCCCATGCCGGGATGGCGTTTGTCGATGACGGTGACCTCGACCCCCTCCTTCGCCAGGGCATAGGCGGCCAGCGCGCCGGTGATGCCGGCGCCGAGGACGCAGACCTCGGTTTGCAGGTCCTCGGTGAGAGTCGGGTAGGTATGGGTGTAGCCGTTTTTCATCAGCCAGTACGGTTCGCCAGTGCGGAGATCCATGATATGCCTCGATTCGGGTGAACCCCTCACCCGCCTCGATACTTACGCCGTATGCTTTCGCAGGAACAAGAGCTTCGCGATTTCCATCAGCGGCAGCGGCGCGAGCGACAATGCCGCAATCCAGAACCACTGCCCGCGGTCGATGGGCGACAGCTTGAAGAAGTCGTGCAGGACGGGAATCTCCAGCACAATCAGCATAAGCGCTATGACGATGGCCAGCGCGCCCCACAGCAGCCGGTTCGAAAACAGGTTGCGGAAGGCCGAATGGTTGGGCGAGCGGACGTTCAGGACATGGGTTATCTGGGTAAAGGCCAGGACGGCGAAAGTCATGGTCTGGGCGGTGGCGACGTCGGTCCGCCTGCCGATAACGAAGGCGGCGAGGGACAGCCCGGCGATCATCACCCCTTGCAGCACGATGCGGACGAGATACGCCGGCCGCATGATGCCCTGCTCGGCCGGGACCGGCTTCCGCTCCATCACGTCCGGGTCGGCCGGATCGACAGACAGGGCCAGCGCCGGCAGGCTGTCGGTGACCAGGTTTATCCACAGGATCTGGATGGGGAGAAGCGGCGTCGGCCAGCGCAGCATGATGGCGGTGAAGATAACGAGAATCTCCCCCAGATTGGTGGAGAGCATGAACTGGATGGCCTTGAGGATATTGTCGTAGATGCGCCGCCCTTCCTCGATCGCCGAGACGATGGTGGCGAAATTGTCGTCGGCGAGGACGACGTCGGCGGCCCCTTTCGACACGTCGGTGCCGGTGATGCCCATCGCCAGGCCGATGTCGGCCAGCTTGAGGGCCGGGGCGTCGTTGACGCCGTCGCCGGTCATGGCGACGATTTCGGCCCGCTGCTGCAGCGCCCTGACGATGCGCACCTTGTGCTCGGGCGCGACCCGGGCGTAGACGGAGATGTCTTCGACCCGCCGGTCGAGATCGGCCTCGGGCATGGCGGCGAGTTCCGCGCCGGTCAATTTCTCGTCGCCATCCCGGAGGATGCCGAGGTCGGCGGCGATGGCGGCGGCGGTCGCCATGTGGTCGCCTGTTATCATCACCGGCTTGATGCCGGCGTGGCGGCATGTCGCGACAGCGTCGCGGACCTCCGGGCGCGGCGGGTCGATAATTCCGGCCATGCCGCAGAACACCATATCACGCTCCACCGTGGCCGAGTCGACCGGCTCCGGTATCGCGTCGACGTCCCTATACGCAGCGGCAAGGACGCGGAGGGCGGCGGCGGCCATGGCATCGTTCCGCCCGGCGATGGCTTTCCGGTCGCCGTCCGTGAGCGGCCGCACCCGGCCGTCGTCCAGAATCGAGACGCACCGGGCCAGCACCTCGTCGACGCCCCCTTTGACGTTGACGGAAAGGGTGCCGTCAACACCCCGGTTGACCGTGCTCATCATCTTCCGTTCCGAATCGAACGGCACCTCGGCGACGCGGGGCATATCCCGGTCGAGGGCGTTCTTGTCCATGCCGTAGCGCATGGCGAGCTCAAGAAAGGCTGTTTCGGTCGGATCGCCGGACGTCTCCCAGCCGTTGTCTTTCGGGGAAATCTTGCCGTCGTTCGCCAGGACTGCCGCGAGAAGATAGCGGCGCTGATCGTCAGAGAGCGCCTCCGGCACGTCCACCGGGTCGGCGACGCCGGCCAGCTTGACCACCGTCATCCTGTTCTGGGTGAGGGTGCCGGTCTTGTCGGAACAGATGACGCTGGCACTGCCGAGCGTTTCGACTGACGGCAGGTTGCGGACGATGGCGTTGCGCTTTGCCAGCCGCTGCACCCCGACGGCGAGGACGATGGTGGAGACGGCGGGCAACCCCTCGGGGATGGCGGCGGCGGCAAGGCTGACCGCGACCATGAACATCTCGACCAGGTCGCGGCCCTGGAGGAACCCGGCCACGAATATGACGGCGCAGACGACGACGACGGCGATGCCCAGGAACTCGCCGAGCCCGTCGATCCGCTCCTGCAGCGGCGTCTTCGCGTCGGGGACGGCCTGGAGCATGCCGGCGATTTTCCCGACCTCGGTCGCCATCCCTGTCGCGACGACGATGCCCCGGCCGCGCCCGTAGGTGACGGTGCTGGACGAAAACGCCATGTCGTCCCGGTCGCCCAGGTCGGCCTGGCCGGGGAGGGTGTCGGTGTTTTTTTCGCACGGAGCCGATTCGCCGGTCAGAGCGGCTTCCTGAATCTTCAGGTTGACCGCTTCGCTGAGGCGAAGGTCGGCGGGGACAAGGTCCCCTGTCTCGATGACGACGACATCGCCCCGCACCAGTTCCCGCGACGGGATGACGGCGACGTGGCCGTCCCGCACCACCTTGCACTGCGGCGCAGCCATTTTTTCCAGCGCTTCGAGGGAGCGCTCCACCTTCGCCTCCTGCATCACGCCGATGACGGCGTTAACGATGACGATAATGAGGATGATGATTGAGTCGACGACGCCTTCGCCGTGCAGCACGCCGATGACGCCGGAGATGACGGCGGCGATGATGAGGATGATGATCATCACGCTTTTGAATTGGGCGAAGAAACGGGACAGGAGGGTCTTCGGCTTTTCCTTGGCGAATTCGTTTGCGCCGTCCCGCTCCAGCCGCGCGGCGGCCTCGTCCGCGGTCAGGCCGACGGCGGGGTTGACGCCGAGGTCCTGGGCCGTGTCGTCGACGCTTGCGTCGTAGTAGGTGGTCCGGGTCATGCCCTCTCCAGTACGCTTAATTAACTCCAGCAGTTAATTACTGCCGTTGTCCATCCTACGGATCGGGGAGGGTAATTCCAGACAATTTGGACCGGAAATGGTGCTTGTCCAAAAGAGGGTCGTCGGGCGATTATAACAGTAAGCCCACAGCCACTATAGGGCGCCTGCCCCGACACAACCTCCCGTTTCTCGCCCGGTTCATTGTTCTCCCGCCGGGGTGACGTTTATGGGGAGGCGTGTCGTTGAGGGGCAGATGACGCGTCTTCGCGCCAAAAAGGCCGCACGGTTCCCCAAACGTCACCCCGGCGTCTGAACGATGAACCGGGAGACGGACGGGAGGTTGTGCCGGGGCAGGCGGGCCACACCCTCACCCCGGCCCTCTCCCTCGAAGGGAGAGGGAGCAGGGTTACCTTGTAAAAAAGGGACCAGCCGCCGGCGCACGCTGCCGGCGGCTGGTCTGGGTCCCGCTTTTGCTTGTTTCTGTCTACTGTTCCAGCCGGGCGGTGATTTCCTCGACATTGTCCGGGGTGATGACCTGGACGGGGAGCAGGTTCAGTTGCGGCACGTTTTCGCCCCTGACGACGCGGACCGCCAGGTCGATTGACCCCTGCCCCTGCGCGCCCGAGTCCTGCAGGACGCTGGCGGCCAGGCCGCCCGCCTTGATGGAATTGGTGGCGTCGCGGACGCCGTCGATACCGGCGACGAGGATATCGGTCCGGTCCATGTTCTGGCAGGCGATAAGCGCGCCCAAGGCCATTTCGTCGTTGTTGCAGAGGATGGCCTTGAGGTTCGGGTGGGCGGTGATGAGGTTTTCGCCCGCATTGATGCCGAGGGCGCGCTGCCAGGTGGCGGTCTCTTCGCCGACAATCGTGATGCCGGGGTATTCGGCGGCGACGCGGCGGACGCCGTCGGAACGGTTCATGGTGGCTTCGTGGCTGAGCGCGCCCATGATGATGGCGATTTCGCCTTCACCGCCCAACTTGCCGGCGATGTAGCGCATCTGTTCCTCGCCTTCCAGCAGGGTGTTCGCGCCGACGTAGTAGATGTTTTTGGGCATTTCCATGCCGTGGAACAGGTTCCGGTTGACGAAGATCAGCGGCTTGTTCGCCTCCTGGGCGGCCTGGACGATGGCGGCGACGCTGTTCGATTCGACCGGCAGCACCACCAGCGCGTCGACGCCGCTGTCCAGGAGGGTGACGACCTGATCCTGCTCGCGGACGGAGTCGTCCTGGGCATCGAGCATCTCCAGGACGACGCCCGGGTTTTTGGCCGCATAGCGCCGGGCCGCCTCGGCGACGTTGGAAATAAAGGTGTCGTTGAAGGTGCTGACGCTGAACCCGACCCGCACCGACTCGCCGGCGACGGCGACGTTGAGGGCCAGAAATGCCGCGACCGCGATAATCCACTTGTGCATACTTTTCTCCTTACAAAAGAAATCTGGCAAAACCACTTCATAAAATACCAGTGGCTGGAAGTATGAGGAGTAGAGTCCTGAATGCGGTAGCTCTAGGGATTTGTTGTGCGCGCGGCTGACGGCTACAGGCTCTCCGCCGTCGTAATACCCATGGGCGCGTACTCCACCGCCTCGACAGCGCGCCTTCGGCCGTCCAGGAGGGACGCGAGAATCTCCAGCGGCCGGCGGGCGAGGAACGACACGTCCTGGTGGATGACAAAGTCCACCGCGCCGTACTGCAACAAGCGCCGATGCTCCACCGTGAGGTCGTGGGCGACCACGCGGATGCGGCGCGGCAGCGCGAGACGGCCGACCGCCTCAACACAGGCCGGGGTGCCGTCGCCGGCCATATAGACGCCGCAGAGACGGCCGTCGCCGGACAGCGCGGCGCAGGTTTTTTCATAGGCGATGTCGAACGAGTCGTAACACTGGTCGACGCGAATCTCGTCCGGGAGACGGCCCAGCCCGGTCCAGAAATCGGAAAAGCCCCGCACCCGGCAGCGCCCGGGCGTCGATTCGACATTGCCCGCCAGGATGAGGACGCCTTCTCCGGGACGGAGCATCCGGGCCATCAGCCCGGCGGCGATGCGGCCGCTGCGTTCCCAATCCTGGCCGACATGGCAGGCCTGGCCGCAGTCGCCGGTATCGTGGGCAAAGGTGACGATGCGCACCCCCCCCCCGCGGCGGCCCGGCCCGCGGGGCCGCCCGCCGGGCGGGGCCGGGGCAGCAGAAACCTGCCCTGGAGAATG
>JAJQBO010000264.1 GCA_021203245.1 Planctomycetaceae bacterium | reverse complement strand
AATTGACTGCCGATATCGATGGGTATTTGTAATTCTTTTATAAATATACACATACGCTTTTTGCATCACGTTCTCCGCATCGCCATAGCTAAAAATTATTTTTTTTTCCATAAAAAATATTTTGTACAGGCCAGAACCGGTAGTATAATGGAGGCATGGATAGATTGTTCATCCCCTCGCTAGGAGCCTCCATTGACACGGTGACCAAAAAGGAGGTTCAGTCCATGAGCGCTCAGGAACAAAACAGCGAATTCCTTAAGCGGTTGGCAAAGGGCATCGCCAGCCTGTTCGGCGATAACTGCGAAGTCACCGTCCATGACCTCGCCAAAGACCTCGAGAGCAGCATCATCGCTATCGAAAACGGCCATGTCACCGGACGGCGCGTCGGCGACGGCTCGTCCGAAGTCGTGCTCCGTGCCCTCAAGGAAGACCCGGACAAGGTCCAGGACGATTACAACTATCTCGCCCGCACCAAGTCGGGACGCATGGTCAAGTCCAGTTCCATCTACCTGCGGGACAAAAAGGGCAAGCTGACCCATCTCTTCGGCATCAACTACGATATCACCGATCTCGTCATGGCGCGGCACGCCCTCGAGGCAACCATCGCCACCGCCGAGACCGACCAGAACGAGGACGTCGCCATCACCTCCAACGTCAACGACCTCCTCGACCAGCTTATCGCGGAGGCGGACAAGTTCGTCGGCAAGCCGGTCGCCATGATGTCGAAGGACGACAAGATTCGCGCCATCCAGTTCCTGAACGACAAGGGCGCGTTCCTCGTCAAAAAGGCCGGCGACAAGATTTCGAAACACTACGACATCTCGAAATACACGCTCTACAACTATATGAGCGCCGAATCATAACGTCAGACACACTATCCCGGAGGATTGGCATGAGCGGAGCGCTGCACTGGGTCGCCAACAAGCTGCCCAAGACCGAGGCAAAAAAAGAACTGGCCCTGATGGCCCCTGCCGAAATCGAGAAGGTTCGACGCTTCCACGCCTCCTTCCCGCAATATAAGCCAACTCCCCTGACTGCGCTCGACTCCCTCTCCGAACAGCTTGGCGTCGGCGGCATCTATATCAAGGACGAGTCCTACCGCTTCGGCCTGAACGCGTTCAAGGTCCTGGGCGGCTCCTTCGCCATGGCCCGCTTTATCGCCGGGCAGACCGGCCGCGACATCGCCGACCTCGGCTTCGACAAACTCACCTCCCCCGACATCAAGAAGGAACTCGGGGACTATACCTTCTTCACCGCCACCTACGGCAACCACGGGCGCGGCGTCGCCTGGGCGGCGAACCAGATCGGCCAGCACTCGGTCGTCTATATGCCGAAAGGCTCGTCCCAGACCCGGCTCGACAATATCCTCAAGGAAGGCGCAACCGCCTCCATCACCGACATGAATTACGACGACGCCGTCCGCCTCGCCACCGCCGAGAGCGCCAAGACGCCGAATTCCGTCGTCATCCAGGACACCGCCTGGGAAGGCTATGAAGAAATCCCCGGCTGGATAATGCAAGGCTACGGCACCATGGCCCTGGAAGCGGCCGAACAACTCGCCGGCTACGGCGTCAAGCGCCCCACCCATATCTTTGTCCAGGCCGGCGTCGGCTCGCTGGCGGGCGCGGTGCAGGGCTTTTTCGCGAATTACTACCCGGACAACGTCCCGACCACCACCGTGGTCGAAGCGGCGGCGGCCGACTGCATTTACCGGTCCGCCGTGCAGGCAGACGGCCGCACCGTCGACGTCGGCGGCGACCTCGTGACCATCATGGCCGGCCTCGCCTGCGGCGAAGCCAACACCATCTCCTGGGAAATCCTCAAGGCCAAGACCTCGTTCTTCGTCTCGCTCCCCGACTACGCCGCCGCCCGCGCCATGCGCGTCCTCGGCGCGCCGCTGGCCGGCGACCCCCGGGTCATCTCGGGCGAGAGCGGCGCAGCCGGGATGGGACTCCTGCTGGAAGCGCTCGTCAATCCCGAGTTTGCCGACCTCAAGAAAGCGCTCGGCCTCGGGCCGGATTCGCGCATTCTGCTGTTCTCGACCGAAGGAGACACGGACCCGGATATGTATCGGAAGATTGTGTGGGATGGGGCGTATCCGGTACCGCAATAATTCACAATGCACAATTCACAATTCACAATGGCGGTCAACCGCATAGTATGATCGCAAGCGTGAATGTAAGGTCAAAGCGAGCGGAAGCGAGCGAATCGAGGAATATACGAATTTTCCATCATTATTCATTATGAATTTTTAATTGTGAATTAGAAAAGGGGCAAACAATGGACTTCGCAAAAATCAAATCGGCCGCCGAATCCTACAAGGACGATATGACCAAGTTCCTCCGGGCCATGGTCCGCATCCCGGGCGAGAGCGCGGGCGAAAAGGGAAAGATCGAATGCGCCGCCGCCGAGATGCGCAAGCTCGGCTTCGACAAGGTCGAAATCGACCCCATGGGCAACCTGCTCGGCTACATGGGCACGGGCAAAACCCTTATCGCCTTCGACGGCCACATCGACACCGTCGGCATCGGCAACAAGGACAACTGGACCTTCGACCCCTACGAAGACTACGAAAACGATGAGGAAATCGGCGGGCGCGGCACCTCGGACCAGGAAGGCGGCATCGTCTCCGCCGTCTATGGCGCGAAGATCATGAAAGACCTCGGCCTCCTCAACGACAAGTACACCGTCCTCGTCACCGCCACCGTGCAGGAAGAGGATTGCGACGGCCTGTGCTGGCAGTACATCATCAACGAAGACAAGGTCCGCCCCGAATTCGTCGTCATCACCGAACCCACCAACGGCAACATCTACCGCGGCCAGCGCGGCCGGATGGAAATCCGCGTCGACGTCAAGGGCGTGTCCTGCCACGGCTCCGCGCCCGAACGCGGCGACAACGCCATCTACAAAATGGCGGAAATCCTCGGCGAAGTGAAGGAACTCAATAACCGCCTCCACGTCGACGAGTTCCTCGGCAAAGGCACCCTGGCCGTGTCGGAAATTTTCTTCACCAGCCCGAGCCGCTGCGCCGTCGCCGACTCCTGCGCCATCTCCATCGACCGCCGCCTGACGGACGGCGAGACCTACCAGTCCGCCCTCGAAGAAATCCGCGCCCTCCCGTCCGTGAAGAAATACGGCGCCGAAGTGAGCATGTACAAGTACGACCGCCCGTCCTACACCGACTGCGTCTACCCGACCGACTGCTACTTCCCCACCTGGGTGATTCCGGAAGACGCGCCGGCCACCAAGGCGATGGTGAAGGCGTTCGAAGGCATGTACGGCAAGCCGAAGGTCGACAAGTGGACCTTCTCCACGAACGGCGTCTCCATCATGGACCGCGAAGGCATCCCCTGCATCGGCTTCGGCCCGGGCAAGGAAGAAGAAGCCCACGCGCCGAACGAAAAGACCTGGAAGGCCGACCTCGTCAAGTGCGCCGCCGTCTACGCCGCCCTGCCGACCGTCTATACCGAAAACAAGTAAGCTTCGCTTTTTATACACACCCATATCCAAGGAGCAGGACCATGAACTTTGACGCACTGGTCACCAAGTTGGCCAACCTCGACACCAACAAGATGTACATGAACGACTTCCTCCTGACCCGGGAGAAGACGGACGGCGAAATCGCCGCCACCTTTGCGGTCGCCGATGCCTTGCGCAACCTGCGCGAACGCAACATCTCGACCCGCATCTTCGACTCCGGCCTCGGCGTGTCGTTGTTCCGCGACAACTCGACCCGCACCCGCTTTTCCTTCGCCTCCGCCTGCAACCTCCTCGGCCTCGCCGTTCAGGATCTGGACGAAGGCAAGTCGCAGATCGCCCACGGCGAAACGGTGCGCGAGACCGCCAACATGATCTCCTTCATGGCCGACATCATCGGCATCCGCGACGACATGTACATCGGCAAGGGCAACAAATACATGCGCGAAGTCGCCGCCGCCGTCGACGAAGGCTACAAGGACGGCAACCTCGAACAGCGTCCCACCCTCGTCAACCTCCAGTGCGACATCGACCACCCGACCCAGTCCATGGCCGACATGCTGGCCATCATCCACCACTTCGGCGGGGTCGAAAACCTGAAGGGCAAAAAGCTGGCCATGACCTGGGCCTACTCGCCCAGCTACGGCAAGCCGCTGTCGGTGCCGCAGGGCATTATCGGCCTGATGACCCGCTTCGGCATGGAAGTCGCCCTCGCCCACCCGAAGGGCTATGAAGTCATGCCCGAGGTCGAGGCCGTCGCCGCCGCCAACGCGGCCAAGACCGGCGGCAAGTTCTCGAAGTCGAACAGCATGGCCGAAGCCTTCGAAGGCGCGGACATCGTCTATCCGAAGTCGTGGGCGCCGTTCGCCGCCATGGAAAAGCGCACCAATCTCTACGGCGAAGGCGACATGGACGGCATCAAGAAGCTGGAGAAAGAACTGCTGGCCGAGAACGCCAACCACAAGGATTGGGAGTGCACGGAAGAGCTGATGAAGAAGACCCAGGACGGCAAGGCGCTGTACATGCACTGCCTCCCGGCCGACATCACCGGCGTCTCCTGCAAGGAAGGCGAAGTCTGCGCAAGCGTGTTCGACAGGTACCGCCTGCCCCTCTACAAGGAAGCCGTCTTCAAGCCGTACATCATCGCGGCGATGATCTTCCTTTCCAAGATGAAAGACCCGGCCACCGCGCTGCGCATGCTGGAAGAACGCGGCCGGCAGCGGATTTTCGGGTAAGCCGTACCTTTCTTTAAGTGTGCATCCATGTGCGGACCGTTCGCGGTCCGCACGTTTTTTTGTATAACCCCGGCGGGAAAAACGTCCATCAGCGGAATGCAGGGCGGTGGTGGAGGTCCGCACGCCGGGGTGACGTGGTTTTTGTGAGGTGCGGGGCCGGGATGGACTGTTTGACGGAGAAATGGTAGAAATACCGCTATGGTGCATATCACTTACCTCAGCAGGAGGAGACCGCGATGGAGGGGACGATGCAGGCGTTTGTCGTCGACGCCGAATGGGCGCCGAAGGCGGGGTATACCCTGACGGAACGGGAACGGCGGGACAAACGCGCCTTCCGCTCCGACATGGTGTACCGGAATCTGAAGACCGGCCTCAAACAGGCGCCGATACCGGCTATCGGCCCGGATGACGTGCTCATCCGCGTCGGCGCGTGCGGGGTGTGCGGGTCGGACCTGCACGCGCTCCGTGCCGACGACGGCGGCTATTCGAAATACGCCGCCCACCTGCGCCTGCCGGTCATCACCGGGCACGAGTATTCGGGCGAAATCGTCGAGGTCGGAAAAAACGTCACGGGACTGCGGGTGGGCGACCTGGTCGCGGCCGAGCAGATCCGCTGGTGCGGTCGGTGCCGCTCCTGCCGGACAGGCATGTTCAACCAGTGCGAAGAACTGGAAGAGGCCGGCCTGTCGTGCGACGGCGGCTTTGCCGAATACGCGCTCCTGCCGGCGAAATATTGCTGCGTCATCAACCGCCTCGCCAATAAGCTAGGCGACAAGATGGCCGCCCTCGAAGCCGGGGCGTTGGCCGAGCCGACAGCGGTGGCCTACAGCGGCATGCAGATAAACGGCGGCGGCGTCAAGCCGGGCGCGAACGTGGCTGTCTTCGGCACCGGCCCCATCGGCCTGGCCGCCGTCGCCCTGGCGCGGGCCTTTGGCGCGGCGACGATTTTCGCCTTCGGCACCAACCCGGCCCGGGACGGCCTCGCCGCCGCGATGGGCGCGGACGTGGTGGCGAACCCGAACGATCTGCTGGCCCAGGGTTCGAGCGCGGGCGCGCTCGTTCTGGAGAAGACGGACGGCATCGGCGCGGGGATGATTGTCGAGGCGACCGGCAATTTCTCCAGCGTCTACCCGGAGATCATCAAATGCGTCGGCAATGGGGCGCGGGTTATTCAGCTTGGCGTCGGCGCGACGCCGGCGATGTTCAACGCCATGCCGGTACTGCGCAAGAACGTGCATATTATCGGGTCGCTGGGGCATGCCGGGTCGGATATTTTCCCGTCGGTGCTGCGGATGATGGAGGCTGGCGGGCTGGACATGCGGAAGATGGTGACGGGGCGGTATCGGCTCGACGACGCCCCGGCGGGGATTGCCGCGTCAGGGGACCGGACAAAAGGCCATGGGAAGATATTGATCAGTCAGCATTATTAGGGGTTTTTCCGGAGCGGGCGCTGGTGGCGTGGACCCCGGCCGAACCGCCCGTTTTTTGCCCGGTTGGATGTTTTGCACGCCGGGGTGACGATGGGGG
>JAJQBO010000146.1 GCA_021203245.1 Planctomycetaceae bacterium | reverse complement strand
CGGTTGTGCCGGGGCAGGCGGGATTAACACATGCTGCAGGCCTCTTTACCGTATCAAGCCATACCATAATGCGACCGCGCCTCCGACTGCCCCGGCACAACTTCACGCCCCTCGCCCGGTTCATCGCATGCACGCCGGGGTGACGTTTTTGGGGAGAAATCGACGTTGAGGGCAGAATGTACCAATGCAGAGGTGCGGCCAAAGAGTCAAACATGACAGAGAGGGTCATCGCTATGGCGGTGACCCTCTCTGTTTGGGCATTATTCGATGTCGACTGCTCCGAACCCATCTTATCAAGATGTCCGTTCCTGTTTTCCTCCACGTCACCCCGGCCGAACCGCCCGCTTATCCCGCTGGTGGAGGTCTGCACGCCGGGGTGACGCGTGGGGGGAGGCGGCAGGCTTAGCAATTGCCGGAGCGGCGATTGGTTGGCGGGTATGTACCACCGTTCCTTTGATGATTCGTCCGCTGGGCCCCCGCGTTCGCGGGGGTGACGTCGTTTTATGGGAGGAGTGGGGGATGGCGACTGCGTGGATGCTATCACTGTCGAGTAAAACAAAACGGGGCCATCGCCGTGGCGATGGCCCCCTGGTGGTGCGTGATGGTTTGCGGCGCTTAGAAATCGAGCGCCAACCGTGCCGCGACGGCGTGGGACTGCTGCTTTTCGGCGATGGTGAGATCGTAGTTCAGGCCGACCAGCAGATTCGCCCGCGCCTGCCAGCCGAAGCCGACGCCGAAGTCGCCGCTCGAGCGGGAACGGCGCTCCCCTTGAGAGACGAAGAGGATGTCCGGGAGGGATGCCATGCGGTTGTTGGTGATGGCGTTCCGGTCGGCGAATTCGTGCTTGTAGGCGGCGTTGGCGGTGACGTAGAGGCAGTCCGTCACCTGGGTTTTGACGCCCAGGCCGACCACGCCCCGGAACGAATTGAAATCGTCCGTCTGCGTCCGCAGACCGTAGAGGCCGGATTCCGCATAACTGCCGGTGTGGACGAAGTTGTAGTCGACGCCCAGCTTCGGCGTGAGGGTGGTGGTGCCGAAGACCATGTCGACTCCGAAAGCCAGGTTGGCGTTCAGGGTGTGGCTGTCCGGCTTGGACGTGGCGTCGACAAGCTTGCGGACGACCTTGCTGTCCACATAGCTGTAGCCCGCGCCCCCTTCGACAAACGGGTGCATGGTCGCGCCGTTGGCGAAATATTTGCGGCCGAACAGGTTGAAGCCGAAGATGTCGGAGTCGACATCGGTGGTGAAGCTGTTCAGGTTGGACCGCAGATAGTGGATGCTCAACCCGGCGGCGTAGTTGTAATCCTGGCGGATACCGACGCCGAGGCCGGCACCGAAGGTCGTTTCATTTGTCTTCGAGAAGCCGGCGGAGACGGGACGGGTTCTGGTCCACTGCGCCAGCGGGGTGAGCCAGACCGAACGCACCGTGCCGCACGCCATGGCGTAGGAGGCGAGGGCGTCGGTGGAACTGGCCGACACGGCCGCCTGGTTGAAGCCGCCGCCCGCCGGGGCGAAAACGTTCCGGTTCATGCTGCGGGACGCCATGCCGTTGACGCTGGAGGCGAGGCCGGACGCGGCGGACTGGGCGTCGGCCGGGGTGTATTTCGCGACCATCAGATCGGCCTGACGGACCGTCTCGGCGGGGCTGGAGGCGTGTTCCAGCGCGTCGATGTCGGCGTGCAGGCCGGCGTAGGTGACGGTGTCCTGGGCGGCGGCGCTGCCGTAGAACGAGCTGAAGGCGTTCAGAACCGCCTTGGCGTTGGCCCCGATAGCGGGCGTTTTTTCGGCGATATGGCTGGAGTCGCCGTTCCGGGAGAAATAAAGGGTGTAGTCGTCGTAGACGGCGTCGTCTTCGTACCAGCCGGTCTTCGCGATGGACATGGAAAGATTGGTGGCTTCGGGAAAGGCGAATTCGCCTTCGATGCCGTAGTTCGATTGGATGAAGTTATACGACGACACGCCCGCGGGCAGGCTGGCGATATTGCGGACCTCGAGGGTCGCGCCGTTGTCGATTTGGACGCCTTTGGCGCGGATCCACGGGAGACCGCCCGTGCCGCTTAGATCGAGGGCAAGGGTGGAATTGGAACCGAAGAGGAGGACGCTATCTTCGTGACCGCCAGTGTCGATAGCCATGCCGTCACCGCCTCTAGCTATAATCAACGTGTCGTGAATCGACATATCGCTGGCCGCAACAATACCTGGAGACCATTTATTCGGTTCGTTGGGGCCTTGGGAGCTGGCGAATATAGTGCCGGCATGCTGAATAAAATCATAGGAAACGGTAAAAGCGGCATTATGGGCCTTCATACCACCAATTACGGTTAACAGGCCGCCATTCTGCTCGTAACTCCTCCCATTTATTCCACCTGCACCCACCGTTCCACCACCACCATAGGCGGTAACTTTGCCACCACTCTGGATGAACTTATCCGTGACCAGCAACGTCGATGAGGCGCTCGATTCATTGGGACTTCCAGTTGCTACGATGGTGGCGCCGTCAGAAACGGTAAAGGAGTTTACTTTCAGAACATAACTATTGTTGCTCTTCAGCATAAGGCTCGTGCCTGCACTCATGATAAGGTTACCGGCAGGATTGTATCCAGATACGTCCAGTGCTGTGCCAGTGGCGTTGTCGATGGAATATTCTCCTGGTTTAAAGGCGAATCCGTTTTGGTCGTTGTTGAGGACCGTAACGGTTTCACCACTGTTATCCATGAGCGCACCCTGATTGGCATCCATTGAGATAATTTCAACGCCATGGGTAGCGCTGTTTACGGTAAACAGCGCCGCGAGTGCTACTAGCCAAAGACGATTCATTCCAACCCCTCCTGCGTTTTCGCGTGAAATTGAAGGGGGGATTGTAATGAAAAACTATGGTGAAGCCAAGGCAATAAATCGTTTCATTTGTGAAACGTATGCCGACATGGTCCAAAGCCTCGATACACTATGGATTTAGCCTGGTAGAAAAAAATCGCCGAAAATGAGGATTTGTCACCGACCCGCCGGTATGTTTTTTCGGTTTCGGTTAGGATGTGCAACCGGTGGATGGTTGGCTTCCTGTGCCTCGAGCCCGGTGTCGCCACTGCTCCTGGCGTGGACCCCGGCCGAACCGCCCGTTTTTCGCGCTGGTGGAGCTCCGGACGCCGGGGTGACGTGTGGGGGGACCTGGGAGGGATTTGACTGATTGATGCCTCGCCTCGCCGCCATGCAACTCTTGCCGCATCGGAAAAAACTTCCCGTGACGCTCTCTGCACCATAGCAGAATGTTCGGTTATAACTTAATGATGTATAATGACTTATGCTTAATGATGCTCTTTTCGCGCAGCGATGGCAGGCCAGTTGCATAGTGTGGGTATGGATTGTCGTGTGGTTTATCGGCCACGCTGCCGATATAGACAGAAACATGACTCCGAAAGGTGCGTTCCCGTTATGAACACCACTACCACACGGTTTGCCGCTTTCGGCACCACATTCCTTGCCTTTCTCGCCCTCCTGGCCGTCGCGGCTCCGGGACGGGCCGCCGCAGCCGAATATTGGGTCGCCGCCACCGACGTGGCTGTCGTCACCAATAACGACTGCGGAGCCGTCTCCTTTATTCAGGGACAACCGGCTATTCGCCGTTCCTTCCACGCGGAAGACGATCCCGGCCTCGCCGCCAATATCGCCGACCGGGTCAACTCGGGCGACGAAATCATCGTCCCCTTCGGATCGCGCCTGGAAATGACCAGCGGCAGCAATGTCGTCCTGGTCTTTGGCGCAGGCTGCCGGGTGCGTCTGGGCGGTCTCCGCAGTTTTACCGATCCCGAAGGCAAACAGGTCGCGCGGCTCGATCTGGACCTGCTGGAAGGCGAAATGCGCCTCCAGGTGCGCCTGCACGAAGACAAACCCATGGCCGCCCTCATCACCCTCGACGGGGCCGAGGTGCTGGTCCGCCGGGGCGATGTCGAACTCGCCATGCAGGGGGCTACCAGGTCTCCGTCCTCTCCGGCACGGCGATGGCCCGGTTGCGCCGGGGGGGCGTGGCCGGGGCGCCCTTTGTCATCGGCGAAGGCAGGCTGATCGGCAGCCGGGGCGACGAGCCGCTCTCGGAGGACGAACTGCTCGCCATCAGGGGACGGGTTCCTTTTTCATTCGAAACGCGCAGCGCGGCACTGCCGCCGCTGCCGCATATGAGCACCATTCTCGAGGCGCCGTAATGCCGTGCCTGTCGAGTCCGGCACGGGTGACGCACAGGGAGATTTGTGATGGCTGACAACCTTGATACTCCATCGTTGGTAAAGCTGGTGTCCCTGCAGGGCGCGGGGCGCGACGCCAAGGCGGACGCGCGCCTGCGGCAGGTGGCTGTCCAGACGGTGAGCCGCGGCTTCGACGGCTTCCTGCAGACCTTCCTCGGCAAGGGCGGCGCGACCCGGCGCTCGTCCGGCTTCGGCAATCGCGACCGGGGCAGCGACGCGCTCTCGGGCAAACGCTCGACCCAGAACTACGGCCGCTACGGCAACATCGCCTCCATGGAGGAAAAGGACAAGTCCGCCCTCGCGAAAGCCATCGAAAGGACGGTGGAGACGAGCGACAGGCCGGACGAGGAAGTGGCCGCAGCGGCCGAAGAAGCGGCCCGGCTTATCCACGGCATGGTGGCCTCTCCCGTCAATACGCTCACCTCCGGCATGCCCGGCGGGCAGACCGGCGCGGGCGGCGGCGCGTCCGGGCTGGACGCCTGGCAGCAGGCCATCGCCGACGCCAATGCCAATGCCGAAATCAACAACGACGCCACCCTCGCCGCCCTGGACGATCTCCTCAGCGGCCTTCCCCGCGATGCGCTCGAAGCCGCACTCGGCCGCGCCTTCGGCGTGGACGGCACCGGCATGATCAACCAGTTGGCGTCGTGCCTCAATGCGCAGGTGGTCTACGTGGGGGGCGGCGAAGCCGCCATGCTGGCGTATCTGGGCGGGCAGGGCATGGTTCCGGGCGGGTACGAGGATATCGACGCGCCGCAACTTTTCGCGGAATTCCTTAAAGATTCGGACGCAAATGGTCCGATAAACACTACGGATTCTCTCGACGCGCTGGACGGCGACGAACTGGCCGCCGCGTTCGAGAAATGGCTGAAGGACGGCGGCAAATTGCCCGAGTCCGGAGCGCTGCCGGGCGACGTCAACGCCTTCGTCAAAAGCCTTGCCGGGCACCTTCGCGGCGAGACGACGGCGATGTCCGAGGATATGGCCGAGTTCTTCGCCTGGATAAAGGCGGGGCTGGACGGCCAGAATCCGGGCGGGGGCGGCGGCGCGCCGGGCAGCATGTTCATGAACGCGGCCGCGTCGGCCGAGACCTTCAAGAACCTGCTCCAGGCGATGGCGGACAAGGCGGCGCAGGGCGACGCGGACGGCAACCCCGCCGACAAGAGCGCGGCCGCGCAACCGGTTCAGCCGGCGAGCCAGAACGCCGATGCGGCGAAACAGGCGCAGCAGCCGCTGCCAGCGTCGTCCATGAACACCATGATGGAGCAGATTGAAAATATCGAGCGCCTTGCCGACGCCATGCGCATCGCCGCCCGGGGCGGGGTCAAGAACCTGACCATGCAGTTGACCCCGGACGAGCTCGGCAAGGTGATGCTCAGGGTCGAGGCGAAGGACGGCAAGGTGTCCGCCTATTTGCGGGTGGAAAAACCCGAGGCGGCGGCGCAGCTCGCCAACAACCTGCAGCAGCTTCGCGACAACTTGAAGGCGCAGGGCATCGAACTCGCCACCCTGGATATCCAGATGCGCGGCGACAACGAGGCCCTGGGCGATTTCGGCGGCGGCAGGCAGCGCCGCGAGGCAGAGCACGACGGTTCGGGCGAACGCGCGGGTCACCGCGACACCGAATCGATTCCAGGCAGCGCACCCCCGACGCCGGCGGCAGAGCCGGCAGGAGCCGGCGGTCCGGGCGAACTCAACTTGTTCGCCTAGAGTCCGGGAGGGGTCCGCGCTGGCGGACCCCTCCCGGCTTTTCGCCGGAACAGCAGGAGAATTGCCATGTCGGCGAGCGACACCATCAAATTCGGCATCGACCAGTCCACCGCCTACCAGCGCGCCCAGGCCGAGAAGAAAGCGGCCCGGGAGGGCGGCGTCAGCCATAACGAATTCATCAAGCTGCTGACGACGCAGCTCAGCCACCAGGACCCGCTGAATCCGATGCAGGACATCGACTTTACCGGCCAGTTGGCGCAGTTGAACGCGCTCGAAGAACAGATCGCCATGACCAAGACCATGAAGGCGATGCGCGTCGACAGCCAGCTCCAGGCCGGCACCGGGATGATCGGCAAGTTCGTCTCCGGCGTCGACGTCAACAAGGCCACCGCCACCGGCATGGTGGTGCGGGTGACGCAGGATTCGGACGGCGTCTATGTCGAACTCGCCAACAAGCAGAAGGTCGAGGTGTCGAACATCGCCAACGTCTGGAACGACGCCACCGGCATGTACAACGACATCGCCTCGTCGGGGAACGTCATCGGCATGTGGGTCGAGGCGGGTCTGGACGAAGCGGCCCAGCCGATTCGCGGCATTGTCGAGAAAATCCAGGTCGAGAACGGCCAGGTCCGGCTCAAGCTCTACGGCGGCCAGACCGTGTCGTGGAGCCAGGTCACCGAGCTGCGCGTCCCGACCGAGGACGAACTCTGGTACACCCTGCCGGACGCCATCCGCACCAAGGTGGAATCGGCCCGGAAGATGGTCAACAAGGGCATCACCGGCACGGACGACAACGGCAACGAGGTGAAGGGCATCGTCGGCGGAGCCGAACTGGACGGGTCGAAGGTCTACCTCATCCTCTATTCCGGCCAGCGCATCAACGTCGACAACGTCAAGGACACGCGCAAGCCGACCGGCGAGGATGCCGCCGCCAGCCTGAACCGGTACTGGGTCGCCGGCCTGGACGAGGACGGCACCGCCCTCGCCGGCATCGTCGTCGGCGCGGGCGATGACGACGCGGGCATGTACGTCCTGCTCGATTCGGGCAAAAAGCTTTTCTTCGACACTATCAAGGAAATCCGCGAACCGGCCGGCGACGAACTGGCGCGCCTCATCGGCCTGAAGGCGACCGGTACCGACACGACGGGCGCCGAGGTCTCGGGCGTCATCACCAAGCGGCTCGAGGTAGACGGCAAGCTGGCGGTCGAACTCGATAACGGCAGGACCATGCTGTGCGAAAACATCGCCAGCCTGGCCAAGCCGGACGCGTAGCGCGGGTCGATTTCCCGCACGAAAAACAAGGAACACGCGGACATACGCGAGCACATGCGAAGATACGCGAAAAAAAAGGAGTTTTTATGGCACTGATGCAGGCCCTTTCGACCGGTATCAACGGGCTCAATCCGCACCAGAAGGCGATGGACAATATCGGCAACAACCTGGCCAATGTCAACACCGTCGGGTTCAAGAAGGGGTCGTTCCAGTTCTCGACCCTGCTGGAGCAGTCGCTCCGGGGCGGCATCGGGCCGGACGCGGGGACGGGCAGGGGATCGATAAACCCCATTGCGCTCGGCTCGGGCGCGCAGACCGCGTCAATCAACAAGGTCTTTACCCAGGGGCCGATTGAAAACACCGGCAACCCGAACGATATGGCCATCGACGGCAACGGCTTCTTCGTGCTCCGTACCGGCAACGGCATCGCCTATACCCGCGCCGGGTCGTTCTACCGCGGCGAGGACGGCGGTTTGATGGCGGGGGAAGGCCTGTTCGTACAGGGCACGATGGCGCGGAAAAACGCCGACGGCTCCATCACCATCCCGCAGGACGCGCAGATGGAGAACATCGTCATCCCCATCGGCTCCACCGGCGGCCATACCCAGACGACGCAGGTCAAGTTCACCGGCAACCTCGACTCGCGGCAGGAACTGTCGAACGGCACCGGCCTGTTCGGCGGCATCGCCTATCCGTCGGTGTTGAGCCTGCAGGCGTGGATGAACAAGGATTTTAACGGCGGCAACCCCATTACCGACAAAACGGTGGATACAAGCTGGGAAGCGCTGGAAAAATCCACCTACGCGGTTTCGCGCGATTCGTGGGACAAATGGCTCACCGCCTACGGCGTGACCGTGTCGCCTCCGGACGACCTGACGGTCTACGCGCCCGGCTTGATTACCGAATCCGCCCTCGGCGACGACTTTTCCCTCGCGCCGGCGGAAGGCGACGCCACCACGGCGGTGTACTATGCCTACCGCTTCTACAACACCGACCCGAACGATCCGAACGCCGGCTATTGGGGCATCGAAAAACTGGCCGATCCGGCCAGCAACGATCCGAACATGTCCAAGACACCGATGTCCATCGAGCAGTTGAAGCAGGAAGCGACCACCCTCGGCATCCGGCGCATCCCCGTTATCCAGGAAATCAAGACCGTCAACGGCGGCAATGTCCAGACTTCGGCCGCCTACGGCATCAAGGTGCCTTCGTTCCTGCCCGCGTCCTCCCAGACCGCAACCGGTCAAGCGATCGGCAACGACTGCACCTACCCGGCGTGGTTCTACGAGTCCACCGGCTCGCCGCTCGGATTTGACGACATCGTCGTGCGCAACCGCATCATCGCCGACCCGAACAGCGACCCGGCGGCGGTCAACACGGCTATCCGCGAAATCTGACCGAACGGCATAGACGGCAGCGGCTGGCCCGAAGGGCGCGTCCTGACCCGCGCGTCCCTGCCGTACGTCAACGACACCTACCCGGCCTCCCTCGACACGCCGCTCGAAAACTTGTGGTATCTGAAGGGGAACGTCTGGGTTCAGCCGTTCAACAACATCAAGAACGGCGACGCCGTCTCCCTGTCGTTCCGGAAGGGCGACAGCAAGGTCGATGCCGAGTTCATCTACAACCGGCCCGTCGGCCCCGAACCGACCAACGGCCAGACGCCGGTCGGGCGCGAAAAGTCGTATACCCTCGAGCATTTTCTCAAGTTCATGGCCGGCGACGTGGACGAGCCGACCGTGGCCTGCCAGAACATCACCCCCGCCATGTTCGGGGCCGAGGTCGACGACGACTACCCCTACGGCAATCCGGCGAGCGCGTCGTTCGACAGGGCGGCCTACGAGGAGGCACTCCGGAACGTGGCCCTGGCGACCTCGGACGCGAACATGGATTCGGTCGGCGGCGCGATGGGGCTGCTGTCCATCCCGCCGCACGTCAGCGACAAGAACTACGGCACCGACTCCTACGACACCCCGGCCGAGTCGGCCGGCGCCTACTCCCGCTCGGGCGTGCAGACCGTCCGCTACGACCGCTGGGATCCGGAAAAACAGCAGTACGTGAAGGACGATCGGCCGAGCTTCAACGTGTCCATCGTCTCGAACCTGGGCGAGCAGAACGCGATTTCCGACATCTCGATCAGCTTCAAGAACGTGTCGCACGAGGCGATGTTCAAGGCCGAGTCCGACTACAGCGAACCGCAGGGCGGGTCGGCGGTGGTGACAATGGATTTCTACGACTCCCTCGGCAACCCGAAGACCGCGACCCTGCGCCTCGCGAAGGTGTCGCAGGACAGCGACTTCACCACCTGGCGCTGGTACGCCGACTGCCCGGACGATTCGGACGCGGGCTGGCAGACGGATCCGAACACGAACGAGATCATCTCGAACCTGAACGTCGGCACCGGCCTGATCCGCTTCGACAAGAACGGCAACTACGTCAAGGGTGCGGATTACTCGGAGACGGACGGCATCACCATTAACCAATCGGGACAGGGCGTGAACGAGCCGATCATCATCAGCCTGATCAACAGCCTGTCGGGGCGCTCGACCCAGAATCTCGATTTCTCCACCCTGACCTGTTCGGCGACGTCGAACTCGTTCAAACTGTATTCCCAGAACGGCCGCCCGCCCGGAACGCTGAACGACTTCACCGTCAGCCTGGACGGCGTCATCCGGGGCGTGTATTCGAACGGCAACACGGTGGAGATAGCCCGCATCGGCCTCGCGATGATCCCGAACGAAAACGGCCTCATCGCCGCCGGCACCAACCTGTTCTACACCGGCCCGGCCTCCGGCGACGCCCGCTACGGCCACGCCAATTCGGGCGGCAACGGCCAGATCCGCCATATGCAACTGGAATCGTCGAACGTGGATCTGTCGGAGGAATTTACCAAGATGATCTCGATTGAGCGCGGCTTCCAGGCCAACTCGCGCATCATCACGACGGCGGACGAGATGATTCAGGAGTTATTGAGTTTGAAGCGGTAACCTCCTCTCGATGCGATACCAAAGCGGCCCCTTTCCTGCGTGGAGAGGGGCCGTTTTTTATTGCTTCGTCACCCCGGCGTGCAGACGTCCAACCGCCCGCTCGCTCCGTTGGTTGAGGTCCGCACGCCGGGGTGACGTATCAGGGGAGTTGGAGCGTGCGCATTCTACCCTAGCCCAACACTTATCGGCGGGCGGAGATACGGGCGGACGTGCGCGACGACACCGTTGCCGTCGCTGGAGCCGGGGCGGCGCGGGTGAGGAGCAGCACCGGGATAAGGCCGAGGCCGATGGCGGTCATCACCGAACCGATGGAGCCGTAGAGGCCGAGATTGAGGTGGGCGGCCGGGATGGTCTTGATGAGGAGCAGCAGGAACGGCGACGCGAACTGCCCGGCGAACGTGCCCGCCACCAGGACCGACACCGCCTTGACGGTGGCCTCCTTGCCGACGGCGCGGTTGACGAGGACATAGTGGAGCGGCGTCAATCCGCCCAGGCCGATGCCGACCAGACAGCAACCGAACCATACCATGACGGCTGTCCCGGCAAAGGCGACGATAAGATAACCGCCGCCCATGCACAGCAGGAGAAAGGCCAGGAGCCGCCGCCCGAAAAAGGCCATGAACTTCGGGAACACCATGCCGATGGCGAAGGCGATGACGGAGATCAGCGCAAACAAATAGCCGGCCGTGCGCGAATCGCCGATGCCGGCGGATTCCAGGTGCATCGACAGGCCGAGCGGAAAGGCGTAGAACGCCGCCATATAGACGAGCATGGTCAGGCCGAGCAGATACACCGTGCGCGGCAGCCGCACCGGCTCGGCGGTGAGGGCCGCCGGGGCGTCGGCCCGCTTCGGCGACGGCAGGAAGACGATGACCATCAGCAGGACCAGCAGGCTGACGGCATAGATGCCGAAGCTGGCCCGCCACGACAACACCGCCAGCCAGCCCGCGCCGACCGAACACACCGCCGCGCCGATGGTGATGAACGCCGACATCCTGCCGATGACCGTCACCTTGCGATCGCCCTGGAAAAAGTCGGCCGGAAGGGAATGGCATACCGGAGTGATTGTCCCCATGCCGATGCCCAGCAAGGCCCGCATGGCGAGAAGGGTCCAGATGGAATCGGCCAGCCCGCCGCCGCAGCCGCCGATACAGTAGCACAACAGCCCCGCCACCAGGACCGGTTTTTTGCCGTACTTGCGACAGATGGAGTTCGACCACATGGTGCAGGGGATGACCATGATGGACGGCAGGGTGATCAGCATCTGGATGAGGATGGGATTGACGCCGGGGAAATTTTGCGCAATCGAACCAAGGGCGGGCGCGATGGCCGCGCCGGCGAGGACGGTGATGGCAGAGATGGCGTACAGGGTGGCTGCGGTGGTTTTCATCGGGGGCAAGTCTCCTGGGACAGGGTGATGAGCCGTATTTCATTGCGGATGGAATCGCGAATCAGGTTGACGAGGTTCTTTTTCATTGAAAAAAGCGCCGTGCCCGACCCGCCCATCTCGCCGGTGAGGGTCATGGCGGAATCGCCTATGACGCGCAGGCTTGGGACGGGGGCGGCGGAACGGTAGACGGTCGCGCCGTCTATGGACAGGTCGCCGTCGGTGACAGCCACCACCTTGACGCCCCGGGCGGCGAGTTCCGCCAGCGCCTGACCATAGGGGGCGAGCAGGTGGGACGGCATAGCCAGGTAGATGCGGGTCGTGGTGGAGGCGATGATGTCGGCTATCTTGTCGGCGATGTTGCCGTCGCCGCGAATCGTCAGGTAGGGGCAGTCGGCTTCGTCGACCAGGACCAGTTCCGCCTCCAGGGCCTTTCGGTACGATTCGAGGCGGCGAATGCGGTTGGCGCAGAATTCGCCCGCCGGCACGGCGACAAAGCGCTGCGGTTTTCCCTCCACCACCCGCGCCGCCCCCTTGTCGACCAGGCTGTCGAGGCTGCCGTAGGCGTTGGACCGCGAGATCGAGGTCAGGCGCGCGGCTTCGTAGCCGGTGGCTGCGCCGTGGCCCGACAGGGCGATATACAGCTTGGCCTCCTGGTGGGTGAGGCCGAATTCGACAAGCATGCTGGTTGCGTCCATATGATCCCGTTTTATTATAGTAGTACTAATAAGGAATACTATAGCGCCCGAGACTGGACCTGTCAAGCCTCTCTTGCGGAGAATTGCCTGGCTGACTACACTGGGACGCTCAACCCGAAAGCGGTTGTATCGCACGTCGACGCCTCACCAATGGATTCCTGCCGGATCTGCCGTGGGTTGTCCGGGCGGGAGTATGTTCACCGGTATGGCGAAAAGGCCGCTTTCCCCTATTGGAGCCTGTATGGCAACGAAGAGCCGGGTGCAACGCTATTTCGACATTATCAGAGGGAAACGCGGCTGGGGCGCTGTCGTCAACCTGGACGTATCGCCGACCCACTTCGGGGCGCGGTATATCTACGAGGGGGAGGCCACGCAGACCATTATCCGGGACGTTATCGAACGGGGACGACCGGGGCTGATCGTCAGGCCGGGCCGGACCGAACTGAAGGTCGTGGCCGAATTCCTGAATCAAATCGACAAGCCGACCGTCACCTTTACCAAAAAATGGCGCTCCAAGGCCTCGATCAATGCGGGGTTCTTTACGCCGACCAACGAGATGCTCACCCGTTTCGCGTGCGAAACGCTGACCATGTGCCGGGACGCCGACGTCTTTATGCCCTACCGGGCCGTTGTCGGCGAAAAGACGATCTGCGAACGTTACCTCGCGCCCGAAACGATCCTGTGCAGCCCGGGCGGCCTGGCCCCGTTCCTCTTCGCCAATCCGTGGAGCGCGGCGCTTCGGGGAAAAAAGGTGCTGGTGGTGCATCCCTTTGTCGAGACGATTCGGGAGCAGTACACACGGCGCGACAAACTGTTCGCCAATCCCGACGTCCTGCCCGAATTTGAACTGAAAACCGTCAAGGCGGTGCAGTCGTCGGCAAGCGTCACGCCCGCCTATCCCGATTGGTTCGCCGCCCTGGAGGCGATGCAGCGGGAGATCGACGGGACCGACTTCGACGTCGCCCTCGTCGGCGCGGGCGCCTACGGGTTTTTCCTCGCCCATCATTGCAAAAAGATCGGCAAGGTCGGCATCCAGGTTGCCAGCGCCGGGCAACTCCTGTTCGGCATCTATGGAAGCCGGTGGGTGGATGCGTCGGGCAAGCCTGCCGATTTTATCAATGAGTATTGGGTCAAGCCGAGCGAGAACGAACGGCCGCCCGGGGCGGACCTGGTGGAGGGGGCGTGTTATTGGTAGCGGGATGGCTGGTGACGGAAGTAGCCACCTATAATAACCCCCGGCCGTTTGGCCGGGGGATTTTTTGATGAAAGGGTATCGATTCGGCGAGGGGATACCGGACCTGCCAATTTTCCTTTGGCATAGGGAAAACTTCGGCAAAGCCACCTCACCCCGACATTTTTCCCCTCCAGGGGCGAGGGAGAAAGTCCTTAAAAATCGCCGAAATCGTCTCCTTCCAGCGGAATGACGCTGTCGGGACGCATGATGCGGGCGTTGTCGGCGGTGGCGGCCGGGGAGGGCTGACGCGCGCCCGGGCCGGGAAGCTGCGGCCGGACCGGACGCGCCGCCACGCGCGGGCGCGACGGGGTTGGGCCGGAAACGGCGGGCCTGGGACGGGACGCGCCGCCGCCGTTCACCGGGCGGCCGTAGACCAGGTGGGTCAGGGTGCCGATGGTGGTGTGCAAGTCGCCGATCTGGGCGGTGAGGCCGGCCGAGGCGGCGGCCGTCTCCTCCGAACTCGCCGCGTTCTGCTGCGTCACCTGGTCCATCTGCGCCACGGCGTGGTTGACCTGATCGACGCCCTGGGCCTGCTCCAGCGCCGCGGCGGCGATCTGGTCGATGAGGTCGGTAATGCCGCTCGTGCCGCTCTCGATGCCCTTGAAGCTTTCCATAAGCCGCTCGGTAATGCGGGTGCCGTTCTCGACGCTCGCCACCGTGTCCTGGATAAGGACCGTCGTCTCGCGGGCCGATTGGGCCGACCTGCCGGCCAGGTTTCGCACTTCGTCCGCGACGACGGCAAAACCCTTGCCCGCCTCGCCGGCGCGGGCCGCCTCGACGGCGGCGTTGAGGGCGAGGAGGTTGGTCTGGAAGGCGATGTCCTCGATCGCCTTGATGATGTGGGAAATCTTTTCCGCCTTGCCGTTGATGTCGGCCATGGCGGCCTCCATGTCCTGCATCGCCTGCGCCCCCTCGGTGACGATGGCGGAGGTGGAACGGGTGCGCTTGTTGGTTTCGGCGGCGTTGTCGGCCGCCAGTTTGGACATGGACGCCATCTCCTCGAGGGCGGAAGAGGTTTCTTCCAGGGACGAAGCCTGCTCGCTGGAGGTGTCGGCCAGGCTTTGGGCGGCTGCGGCGATGTTTTCGGCGGCGTTGGCGATAACCTCCTCGCCCTGGGTCAGGCTGCCGATAACGGTGACGATGGGGCGGACGATGCCCCGGGTCGCGGTCAGGGCCATCGCCGCGCCGAAGAGGACCACGACCGCCAGGAGGATAAGCTGCATCCGCTCGGCCGAGGCGACGCGGCCGTCGATATCGGTCGTGGTGGTGCGAATCAGGTTCGCCCCGTCGTTGACCTGCCTGCCGATGGTCGCGGCCGAGGCCATGGCGTTGGCCAGGGTCGCGGCGGTGACGCCTTCAAGCTGCGCCGTGCCGGCGTCGATGGCGGCGAAGTTGTCCTTGACCCCGGTGGCGGTCTGCAGCAGGTTGACGACGATGGCGCGCATGTCGGCGTACTGGCGCAGACGCTCGGGCGCAACCTCGCCGGAACCGCTGCGCTCGTCAATCAGGGCGATAAGGCCGCGCAACTGTCCCTCGGCCCCGGTGAATTCCTCCACCGCCTGCTGGCCGCGGCTGTTCTGCGCCTTCCAGAACGCCATGACGCACCGCACCACATAGTCGAACAGGTCGGACGTGAAGGTCAGCATGGCGGACCGGGCTTGCGCCTCTTCCGCATCGTATTCCTCCGCCTCGAGCACGGCCGCCAATTTTTCCCAGGCGTCGTCGTAGATGGTGTCGGCGATTGCCTCCATTTCGTCCGCCAGCGCGGTGAAGTTTTCGTTCAGGATTGTTATCTGCTCTATGGACGCGTTGATGGACGCGCCGAGACGGCGAAGCTCGGCCGCGTTGTTCCGCGTCTGCGCGAGTCCGCCCGACAAATCGCCGCCGCCGGACAGTTTTTCCAGCCTGGCGAAGGTGGCGTCGAGCTCGGTCAGGATGCCGGTGGCCTCGGCATAGTCCTCGGCCCGGTAGTTGTAGCCGTAGGCGTACAGCCCGCGCCCGGCGGCGGGAAGGCGCGAGACGATATCGACCCAGCAATCATTGATGGGAATGAGGGTGCCGGCGACCGTGTCGATCTGTTCCCGGACATTATCGAGATTCCTGTTGGTGGAACGGAATGCCGTGAACGATATGAACGCAGTCGCGACCGCGAGGACAATCATGGCGCAATAGGAGAGATAAAGCTTCGTTTTCAGTGCCACGGTACCACTCCTTGTCGTTGTCTGATGGAATCGGGTTCCACGGCGGGCAGGGTCGCACAGGCGAACACGCAACCGCCATGCAGTCAAATCAGGAAAGCCATATTCCCGCTGAATGAAAAAAACCCGGACTCCGGTCCGGGTAGTGGGAGGTACGTTTTTGCGGTGCTATTGTGCAAACAAAACAGCCGTCACCACGGTAAAGCCCATGCCGCGGGCGGCCTCGCCCGGCTTGAAGGCGCCGACCTCGCCGGGGCCGTAGAAGCCGAAGAACGGCGCGTCGCCCATGCGCTGCTTGATGACCGACAGCTCTTCGGCAAGCTGGTCGCGTTCCATCATGCCGGTGCGGCGGCGGCGGCAGTTGAAGATAAAGGCGAAAAACGGCTCCTTGTCGCCCTGGCCGATCGATTCCGCCAGCGCCTGGTCGGCGATGGCCGGGGTGTGGCTGCCTTCGCCGACCGACTGGCCGATGGCGAAATCGCCGGCAAGGAGGATGGCCACGTTGATGCCGGTGCGGATTTCGCCCTGGTAGATGACCTTGGCGGTGACGTTGCCGCTGGCGCCGCCGATGATGGGCCAAATTTTCCCGAACCCGTCGTTCAGTCCGGTGGCGAAGTCCTGGTTCGAGCCGGTGTATTGATCGCCAAAGGTGACGACGAGCCTCCCGGGGCGCTCGCTCGCCTCGATGGCGTCCTTCAGGTCTTCGGCCAACGCGACGCCGGCGTTGTAATAGACATCGTCGTCCTCCACGTCGGTGCGGGCCACGGCGGTGGCGATATCGGTGTCGCCGGCGAGGGCGAACACCGAGACGCCGGCGGCCACGTCGATGGTCGCGGCGTCAGGGTGGTTGCTGTAGGGGGTGAGGGGACTGGTAACCTGGCTGCCGTAGATGATCTCGGCGGAGAAGTGTTTCTTCACCCCGTCGATGAGCGCGGGCGTCAACTGCGGCTGGGCGGCGGTGACGATGACCAGCTTCGCCGGCGACGAGCCGAGTTCGGCCTTGGCCTTGGAAGCCGCCTCGTCTGCCGCGGCCATCGGGTCTTCGAGCGCCGACGCGCCGACGCCGGCGATCCATCCGGGCGGCGTCTCGACCGCCGGGGAATGCGCGGCGAGGAAAAGGAGCACGGCGGCCACGAGCGCGAGGCGACGGATGCCTGGCATGGTTTTTCTCCTCTGTGAAATGGTCTGGAACTTTCCCACGTAGGAAATCATCTTTCATACACCATCGCAATATTTTTCCGGCAAAACGGCCTGGTGTATCGTCTAAATCTTGCCGTTTCCTGAGATCGACCGCCAGGCTTTTTTTCCCGTGCGTCAGGGATCGATTCTCACCGCGAAGACCGGAAGCAGGCGGTTGTTGCGCCGCTCGACAATGCGGATGATCAGGGGCTTTTGCACATTGCCGTTGGGACCCATCGTCACCCTGCCGGTGGCAAGGGCGAGGCGGCGGACAGCCAGGAGGCCTTCGCGGATCTGTTCGGACGATTCGCCCTTCTCCAGGGCGACGGCGAGGAGCGAGACCGCGTCATAGGCGCTGGCGGCCTGGGCGTCGGGGAAATCCATGCCCGCCTGTTCCATGGCGGTATAGAAGGTTTGGAAGGGCCGGTAGTTGAAGGATGTCTCGAACAGGGCGGAGACGACCGCCGTCCCGACCAGCCTGGTGCCGGAGGCGTCGTAGACGAGTTCGTTGTCCCAGGTGTCGGGGCCGCACAGGCGGATGTCGATGCCGAGGGTGCCTGCGGTGCGGACGATTTCCGTCGCCTCAAGGGCGTAGGAGGCGGAGAAGATGAGGTCCGGCTTTGCTTCAGCCAGGGCGCGGAGGGGAGTGGCGTAGTCCTTTTCCCCCGCGTCGTTCATAATGCTGTAATTTCCCACCACCCGGCCGCCGCGTTCCGCAAAAGTCTCGGCAAACACCCGGGAAAGTTCGTTGGAAAAGGTGTGGCGGGAATCGTAGAGGATGCCGCACGTCTTGACGCCGAAGGAGCGCATCTGGAAATCGATCATGCCGCTCGCCATCTGGGTGTTGGAGAAGCCGACCCGGAAAACCCACGGGTTCCCCTGCGAGGCGGCGTCGATGCTGGCAAGGGGGCTGAGGACGACGACCTTCAGTTCCTCGGCGATGGACCGGGCGGCCATGGTGGAGTCCGACAGGAGCGGCCCGAGGACGGCGGGGACGCGGTGCGTTTCGACGAGTTCGCGGATGTCGGCGACCGCCTGCTCGGGATTGGACCCGTTGTCCCGCCATTCCAGGACCAAACGCTTGCCGTTGACGCCGCCGGCGGCATTGAGCATGCGGACGCGGGTGTTGGCCCCGTAATAGGCGGATTGGCCGTAATTTTCCAGTTCTCCCGTCAGGGGAAAGGTCGCGCCGATGACGATGTCGCCGGAAAAGGTCGGCTCAACCGCATCTTCCGCCACGGCGAAACGGGCAATGACCCCAAAAACCATCGTGGCTACGGCAAAAAGGCAGACGGCGGCGCGGCGCATCGTTCCTCCCTATGGAATTTCCGGCAGCGATTAATAGTCCAAGCACAGTATACCTGCCGTCCCCCCTCCCGCCATGAAAAAAACCGTCCCGCCGGCTTCTGCCGACCGCTACGCCATGGCTCTTGCAATAGGCGGGGACAACCTTTACAATTATTCCCCGCTTGTCATTCTCCTCTTCCGTCTCATCCAGGGGATGTTCATGAAGAGTCTTACCTATAAACTGGCGGCCATCTTCTTGGCCATGTCGTTGGTACCGCTGGTCATCGGCATCAGCGCGGCGCTGTCCATGAGTACGGCCGGCACCGCCCTCGACGCCAACGACCGGGCCCTGCAGCGGTTGTCCGCCCTCCTGGGCACGGCAGGCGAGACTATCGCCGAAAGTTCCCGCCTTCAGAACAGCGCCGGCGAAGTCTCCACCATGGTCTCGAGCGCGCAGGAGGACACCTCGGCGGCCCTCCGCGACATGGGCGACGAAATGCTGCCGAAAACCTTTGCCATCGCCCAGATCCGCTTCGCCCTCGCCGACGTCACCGCGGCGGAACGCGCCCTCCTCCTTGCCCTCAACATGCGCCACCTCGAACTGGATGAATTGCAGGCGACCCGCGACGCCCATATCCGCAACATGGACGCCGCCCTCGCCGGCCTCGACGAAGCCAAGCGCCGCTACCAGGCACTGACCCGCACCCGCGAGGAAACGGAGGCGTGGGCGTCCTTGGAAGAGGCGTTGGCCGCCTGGCAGACCAACCATGATGATTTTATGGTGGAAATCGCCAATCTCGACCGGCTGGTCGCGGACCTGGTCCGGGGCGGCCCGGTGTTTGCTTCGGTGTCCCGCAACGCCTACGACACCATCTTTCTGAGCGGCCGCGAGGCGCGCGAGGAAATCGAGGAACGCATCGAATTCCTGAATGCCGCCCTGGTGCGGACGGCGGAGCACAATGTCCAGAACGCCATGCGCTCGCATTCGCGTTCCCTCGCCCTCCTCCAGGATTTGAGCCGCGAGACGCAGGCGGCGAGCCAGCGGGCCTCCGGCCTGCAGGAACAGATCGACCGCGCCAAGGCGGCGGCCGAGGACGCGGCGGTCGAGGCAGCCGGCGCGCTGGAGGCGACGTCGTGGCGCTTCCGCTGGCTGGTTGTGTTTTCGCTGCTGCTGGTGGCGGGCGCGGTGGTGACGGGCGTCGTCATGGCCTACCGCATCGCCCAGCCCATCCGCGAGATGGCGCGCCACCTCAGCCTGGTGGCGAAGGGCGACCTGACCAACGACGTCGCCGCCAAGGCGCTCCGCCGCGACGACGAAATCGGTCAGCTCGCCCGGTCGCTGCAGGAGGTGGTGGCGTCGAACAGAAACGAAATCAACATGGCCAACGCCATGGCGATGGGCGACTACACCAGCCCCATCGGCCTCAGGTCTGAATCGGACCAGCTCGGCTGGGCGCTCCGGACCATGCTGGCGAATTCCAACTCGACCCTTATCCAGGTGAGCCGGACGGTGGACCGAGTATCGAACGGGTCGCAGGCGGTGTCGGAGGCGTCGCGGTCGCTGTCGCAGGGCGCGCAGACGTCGGCGCAGGCGCTGGAGGAAATCTCCCAGACCGCGCTGCACGTCGACTCGCAGGCGAAGGACAACGCCGCCAACGCCCGCGAGGCGAAGAAATTGGCGACCGACAGCCTCGACTCTGCCAAGCGCGGCTACAACGCGGTCCGCGAGCTGGTTGCGTCCATGGCGGAAATCCGCGACGCGGGCAAGAACATCGCCAAGGTGGCGAAGCTCATTGACGACATCGCCTTCCAGACAAACCTGCTCGCCCTCAACGCCGCCGTCGAGGCGGCGCGCGCCGGCAGGCAGGGGAAGGGCTTCTCGGTCGTCGCCGACGAAGTCAGGAATCTGTCGGGCCGGTCCGCCAAGGCGGCCCGCGAAACAGGCGCGATGGTCGCGGCCATGACCCAGCGGATGGACGAGGGGGCGGCCCTGGCCGAACGCTCCGACGCCGAATTCCAGGAGATCGTCGAGGCGACCGGCCGGGTGGCCGAGGTGTTTGAAAATATCACCGCCGCCTCGAACGCGCAGTCGGATGCGATGGCGCAGATTTCGCAGGGCCTGTCGCAGATCGACATGGTCATCCAGGAGACGACCCATAACGCGCAGCAAACGGCGTCGTCGGCCCAGGCGCTGGAACGGCAGGCGGACGAACTGCGGCAGATGGTGTCGAGGTTCCACCTTATTTCCGACGCCGGGGCGGCGCAGGCCATGCTGCAAGGCCGCTCGCCGCAAGCGTTTCTGACCGACAGCGGGGGAAGGGAAAATCACCGGGACGACGCGCCGCGACTGCTCGAATAACCGGGAACGGAAAAAAACTCCATTTTCTGCTACCAAAGCCGGTAATATCCAGTATAATGGACGCTAAGGTTGCCGTCCGTTTTGGTCGGCGTTTATTTATTCATTTTGTCGAGAGGTCTTGACTGCTTTGTCTACAGGTTCATAAAAACCGGCTCAGCCGGGCACGAGCCCCTGCATCGTACTGGAAGGAACAATGAAAGCTATCGGAACGCGAAGACTCGCACTCATGGAACGGGACATCCTGCCTTTCTTCCCCGTAGTACCGCACGCCCTGTCGGTATCCGTAGTAGCGCATCTCGTAGTAGTAGCCTAACACCCCCGAACGCTTTTTTTGTTTCCTTACTCCTCATTCCGTTGTCGCAATTGGCCCGCCCGTGGGCGAATTCCGCCATGCGACTCGGGTAATGCCACAAAGGACCAGTATCATGATCGAACGTTTCCTCAAGCAGACCGAGTTCTCCTCCTACGAAGACTTCATCGCCAACTACGAACTGATCATCCCCGACAAATTCAACTTCGGCTACGACGTCATCGACGCCTGGGCAGCCGAACAGCCCGATAAACCGGCACTGGTCTGGGTCAATGACGCGGACGTGGAAAAACGCTATTCCATGGCCGACGTCAAGCGCTGGACCGACAAGACGGCCAATATGTTCAAGAACCTGGGTATCGGCAAGGGCGACACGGTCATGTTGATGCTCAAGCAGCGCCCCGAGGCGTGGTTCGCGATGATCGGCCTGCACAAGCTGGGCGCCATCGTCATCCCCGCCACCTTCCAACTGACCGCCAAGGACATCATCTACCGCTGCAAGGCCGCGGACGTGAAAATGATCTGCGCCGTCGACGACGCCGACATCCTCAAATCCCTCGCCGGCGCGCGCCCCGACTGCGACGCGAGCCTCGTCGTCTCCATCCTCGGCAAAAACATCCCCGAAGGCTGCCGCGACCTGCGGGCCGACCTGGACGCCGCCCCGGAAGACTGGACGCGTCCCGACGGCGACCAGAAGACGGGCGGGCGGGACGGCATGCTTATCTACTTTTCGTCCGGCACCACCGGCATGCCAAAGATGATCCTGCACGACTATACCTACCCCCTCGGCCATATCACCACCGCCAAATACTGGCAGCACGTTCAGGACGGCGGGCTGCACCTGACCATGGCCGATTCCGGCTGGGCCAAGTTCGGCTGGGGCAAAATCTACGGCCAGTGGATTTGCGGCGCGGTGCTGGTGGCGTACGACACCGACAAGTTCACGCCGGCGCACCTCCTGCACACCATCGAGCGGCTGAAGCTGACCACCTTCTGCGCGCCTCCGACCGTGTACCGCTTTCTCATCCAGGAAGATATTTCGAAATACGATTTCTCCTCCCTGAAACACGCCGAGACGGCGGGCGAACCGCTGAATCCGGAAGTCTACGAGCACTTCCTCGAGGCGACCGGCCTGCCCATCACCGAAGGCTTCGGCCAGTCCGAGACGTCGGTCATCCTGGCGAACTACGAATGGTTCCCGGTCAAGCCCGGCTCGACCGGCAAGCCGTCGCCGCTGTACGACATCGACATCGTCGACGAAAACGGCGAATCGTGCGAGGACGGCATCGTCGGCACCATCGTCATCAAGAACACCGACAAAAAGCACCCCACGGGGCTGTTCCGCGAATACTACAAGGACCCGGCGGCGATGGAGCGGAGCTGGACCAACGGCACCTACTCCACCGGCGACACCGCCTGGCGCGACGCCGACGGCTACTTCTGGTTCGTCGGCCGCAACGACGACGTCATCAAGTGCTCCGGCTACCGCATCGGACCCTTCGAGGTCGAAAGCGCGCTCCTCACCCACCCCACCGTGGTCGAATGCGCCGTGACCGCCGTCCCGGACCCGGTTCGCGGCCAGGTGGTGAAGGCGACCTGCGTCCTGACGAAAGGCACCATCGGCGACGACAAGCTGGTTAAGGAACTGCAGGATCACGTCAAAAAAGCCACCGCGCCGTACAAATATCCGCGCGTGGTCGAGTTCGTCGACGAACTCCCGAAGACCACCAGCGGCAAGATTCGCCGCATGGAAATCCGTAATTCCGACCTGGCGAAGCGCGGCCAGGAAAAGGTCGACTCGGCCAACCGGAAGAGCGCGGTCCAGAACGGGGAACGCGGCGGGCGCAAGGAGAAGAACGCGGGGTGAGTTTTTTCTCGTGATGAGTGTATGTAAAAGCGCGTCCCGATGGGGGCGCGCTTTTTTTTGTCAGGAAGACCATCCCGTCACTCCCTACTCGTCACCCCGGCGTGCGGACGTTCATCAGCGAAGAAAGCGGGCGGTTCGCCCGGTTGGATGTGGAGACGCCGGGGTGACGTTTTTAGGGGAGTTGGGGCGTATTCCGGACTCTACCGCACATTCGCCGCCAGGATGTCGTCCCGCCAGCGGACGATGTCGGAGTTCATCTCATTCACCATGTCGAGGCCGGTGTTGGCGCCGTGGCTGATGGAGACCTGGATGTAGATGCCGGGCATGGTGATGATGGCGGTGACGCGGTAGCGGATCTCCTCGATGCCGTGGAAGTCCCGCGTCTTTTCGAACTGGCCGTAGCAGAACGAATTGTCGCGGATGTTGAACGGCTCCAGGTTCCACTTGTACTCGACCGTCTCGGCCTGGTCCGGCGTCACCAGCGGCGGATACATGCCGGTCAGGCGCCAGTCGGCGTCGACCATGATGCGGTAGGCCTGGAGCAGGGTGGCGAGGTTGTCCGTCCCCTCGCGCACATGGCGGACCGAGGCGAGAATGGGATTGCGGACAAGCGGCACCGGCTGGCCGTCCACAGGCACCGGATCGGCTTTCCGGAACAGGGCGAGGTTGCTGGCGAATTCCGGGTCGTCGACAAAACCGGGCAGGGGCGAATCCTGGATACTGTAGTTGAACGGAATTGGAATATAGACGATACCCGCCCCGATGCTGAAGGGTATCGCGCCCTCGTGCAGCGCGAGGCGGACGCGCTCCCGCTCCGCCAGTTCGGCCTTCAGGGCGGGCGGGATGACGTCGCCGCCGACGACGACACGGGACGCCATCTCCCGGCGCTGGTTCAGTTCGCGGCAGCGGGCGAAAAAGTAGCGGTGTTTTTCGCGCGCTTCGGGGACGAGGTAGAGGACGAGAAAGTCCTCCCGCTCCTCGAACGGTAGGGCGTAGAGGGCGTTTGTGACCGCCGCCGGGTTGTCCCGGAACACTTCCCGCGCCAGCGGCGTCAGGTCGTCGTACAGGATGCCGGGCAATTAGATATAGCCGTTGACCGGCTCGCAGGTGAGTTCTTCCAGGAGGCGGTCCTGGGCGGGTGCGGGCGCGGCGGAAGTGAGGACGGCGAAGAGCAGGACGGCAATGGTCAAACGGTGCGACATGTGCGAATCTCCCCCGGATGCTCGGTGCGCGATAGCGCGGCGACTGCCCCTCGCTTTCCCTCCAGCTTACCCGATTTGCTTCTGCGTTCCCATAGGCTGGACGATTTTTTCCGGCGGCAGCCATTGTTTCAGGACCCGGGTCAGTTCGTTGCGGTCGATCGGCTTGCCGACGAAATCGTCCATCCCGGCCTGGAGGTAGAAGGAGCGCATGTCGTTCACCACGTTGGCGGTGAGGGCGACGATGGGCGTGCGCTTGTTCGGGCCGTCGTGGGAACGAATGTCCTCCGTCACCTCGATGCCGTCGATGTCGGGCATCATGTGGTCGACGAAAAGGATGTCGTACTTGTTTTCGCAGGCCAGGGCGAGGGCCTCGCGCCCGCCCGACGCGGTGGTGACGGCGACGCCGTAGAGGTGGAGCATTTTTTCGCACACCATCAGGTTGATGCGGTTGTCGTCGACCACCAGGGCGGAGACGTCGCGGAACTGCGGCCGCGGCGCGACCGTCGTGTCGGAGGCGATGGAACGGGCACTGGTGCGCCGGCCGCTCCGGTTGAGGAACTTAGTCAGTTCGGTGACGAGGAGGGGGTTGAAGAGGACGGTGTCGCGCCGGCCCGGCTCCTCCATCGAATTGATGATGGAACGCAGGGCGGCGAAGCGGCAGTCCTCGAGGATGGTTCTGAGTCGGCTCATCTCCCGCTCGCCCACGGCGTCGGTGTAGACGCAGTGGGTGTACGGCAGGGGCGGATCGCCGCAGGGCGGCAGGTCGATGGCGGCTCGGCCGAGCAGGCGGGCGAGGTCGATGGCCGACTCGCCGAAGGTGGCGTAGGCCGCGCCCAAATCCTCCAGCATACGGGCGGCGTTCTGCATCCTGGCGCCGCCGCCAAGGAGCAGGACCCGCACCCGTTCCGGTTCCTCCAGGCTGGCGAGCGGGGCAGGGTCTTCGACTTCCTGGGGGAGGTGCAGGGTAAAGGTGCTGTCCTTGCCGTAGTCGCTGGCAAAGCTGATGCGCCCGCCCATGGCCTCGGCCAGGGCCTTGGAGATGGCGAGGCCGAGGCCGGTCCCCTGGATGCGCTTGTTCGTGAGGAGGTCGACGCGGGAAAAGGCGCTGAACAGCTTGTGCTGGTCCTCGTCCTTGATGCCCACGCCAGTGTCCTCGACCGACATGTCGAGATCGACGAACGTGTCGCGCCGCGTCCCCTGGATGCGGAAGGTGATGCTGCCCGCCGGGGTGTATTTCACCGCGTTCGACAACATGTTGACAAGCACCTGCTTGACGCGTGCGTCGTCCCCGATCAGCCGGGCGGGGATGGCGGGGTCGATGTCGAGGAATAGGGCCAGCCCCTTTTCCTCGGCCCGCAGGGCGATGACGCCGCAGATTTCGGCGATCAGCTTGTGCAGGCTGTAGGGCGCGGGCAGGAGTTCGATGCGGTTCGCGTCGATCTTCGAAAAATCGAGGACGTCGTTGATGATGCCGATGAGGGAATTGGCCGACCCGACGATGTTTTTGACATAGTTCCGCTGGGTCAGGTTCAACGGCGTCAGGGCGAGGAGTTCCGACAGCCCCTTGATGGCGTTCATGGGGGTGCGGATTTCGTGCGACATGTTGGCGAGGAACGCCGATTTCGACTTCGCCGCCTCCTCGGCCCGCCGCTGGGCCGCGACGAGTTCGCTGACGTCGTTTACCGCCATGATGGTGCCCTGGCACTGCCCGGAGTCGTCGAGCATCGGCGAAATGGTGATATGGGCGTGCAGGAGCGGCTCGCCTTCGATAAGAATGGTGTCGTGGAAGCGCACCGCCTCGCGGGTGCGGAGGACCTCGGCGTTGAAGCGGCTGATCTTCTCCACCCACAGGCCGTCCACCTCCTTGCAGAACAGGAGCGGCAGGGGGCGATGGCTCAGGTCGACGTGCTTCTGGCGGGTGAGGCGGTTGCAGGCGCGGCTGCCGATGATGTATTCGAGATCCTCGTTGAAGAGGAAAATCATGTTGGGGGTATGGTCGAGAAGCAGATCGTTGAAGAGGAACTGGAGCTTTTTTCCTTTTCGAAGACGGTGCGGATATGCTCGGCGTTTTCGCGCAAGCGCACCAGGACCCGGTTGTCGCGGGTGAGGCGACCGACGGTCCGGCGCAGCTTTTCGATCTCGCGCAGCGCTTCTTCGAGCGTGGTGATTTCCGTGCTGTCTTCAGACATGAACCACCTGTTCAGGCAACGACCAGTTCCGTATTCACAATTTTTGCGAAAAATACCTTATATGGCGCACAGGACCAGGCTCTGTCCGTGGCGCTGGTTTTTCAGCCTGCCGTCCGCGCCCGGCACCGGGCCGACCTCGCGGAAGGCGTAGAATCCAAACCCTGCCAGATCCGGCGTCATCTCCCGGTCGAGGATGTGCGCCTCGACGTTGGGCTGTTCCACCATGGTATAGTACCGGCCCACGCACGAGACGACAAAAAGCGTGTCGAAGCGGTAGCCGTCCTTTTCGATTTCACTCATGCTCGCCTTGAGGCGGTCGACCGCGCTCTGGGTGGATGAGGCGATATTCGCCTGGTTGACGTAGCCGACCGATATGGTGGCCCCGACCTCGATGTTGGTGGAGAGGGTGCCGCTGCCGTCGTCGTTCATGGCGACGATGGAACTGACGCGGGGATAGTCGTCGTCGTCCGTCTCGGCGGCGCGGATGCGGATGGACAGGGGGAAGTCGGTGGTGGCGTCCGGGCCGAAGCCGAGCTTGTTCATATAGTCGGAAAAGAGCATGTCGTCGACGCGGCGGACAAGGTTGCCGTCCGCTTCGGTGACGACGGGGGAAAAGCTGGAGGGGTTGGTAAATTCGCAACCGACGCCGAAGGCGGGCCGGACGTCGCCGGACAAGGCGACCAGGACCATGCGGTCCTTGTAGGCCGCGTCGTTGCCGAAAGCGGCGGTGCGTTCGGACCGGAAATCGTCCGACGCCATGCCGCCGACCACCGGCACGTCGCCCAGCAGTTCGAACAGCCGGTCGAGGTAGTCGTCGGCGTAGAGGTTGGGAAGGATGGGCATAAACAGGAGATACAATTTCGGCTCGCCTTCCAGCCCGTCGAGACAGCGCTTGTGCAGGTCGGCCATCAGTTCGCGCGAGCGGGTGTGTTCGAGGACATCGGAGACGGCAAGGGAACGTTTGGTGTTTTTCTTGCCGATGAGGGTGACGTGGGTGCCGAAGGCTTCCTCGCCGATGTCGAAGGGGATGCCGACGCTGGTCAGGCCGGCGATCGGCATGCGCAGGCTGGCCGACAGGGAGGAGACCATCTCTGCGTAGTCGCTGTCCGGCGAGCAGGACACGAGGGCGATGGCCGCCTCGGGGTTGTCGAGGTGGAGGTCGTTGGCGGAAAGCGGGGTTTTATCGCCAAAATTCGCGTTGTCGTTGTGACCCAATGTGTCCATACCAAGCCCCCGCGATAAAAAGAGTGAATGAATCCTGCCAGAGACTATTCATAGTATCGAGAAAACCCGTCTTGTCAACCGTTGAAACCGGAGAGGCGGCGCGCTGCAATGATTCAGTCAACATATGTCAGGGCCGGGATTTACTCCGATAATGGTTGATCGTGGCCGCCGGGAGGGCGCGGCATGGCCCGGGGCGGCGTCGCGGCGACCATAACGGCCTCGCCCCCATCAGCGTAAACTTGGTCGCGAGAATAAGTTCCGCCGATCGAACGACGTCGGCCCTCTACGCCCGCCCGGTGGAATTGATTTCCACGACCGCGATGCGGCGGCCTGGCGACGCAATGAGGGAACAGGACAATGGAATACAGAAAACTGACGACCCCGTCCCCACCCGGATGTTCACGTTTTTATCCTGTGGCAGGTTGTCCTGCTGCGTCCCGGCGTGGCGGAACCGCCCGGGAAGGAGCCAGCGGTGTTTCCTTGACCGGGACGGTGAATTGTGCCACAATGGAGCGTGTACACATATACCCGTGTGCAAGCCGGACGCCGGCAACCCGTATCGGAATTCTCGGAACGGGCTTGCATCGTCGCCGGTCTTGCGCTATGTAAAGGATACCGTAAACCAACCTACCCGTCAGCGGCGGCGATCCGCGCGAGGCGGGAGTGTGGGGCGCGCGTCCGGCCGTGGGCCGCCGCCGTCCCATGTGCATTTGAAAACAAGGAGATGTATACGATGTCGAAACGCGCGGCAACATCGGTTCTGGCGGCGGTTGCGGTGGTCCTCTTCGCTGCGACATTCGCCCGCGGCGGCGATATGGTCAGCGTGCTTATTCCCAACGGCCTCTGGGACGCCAAGGTGAACGATTGGGTCATCTTCAAGATGCGCGACGGCAGCCGCACCCGTCACTCGGTCCTGGCCCGCACCGGGGCAGGCAAGGACGCCGACATCACCCTCCGTTCCGAAGTGCTGGACGGCGAACGGGTGGTGTCGTCCCGCCGCTGGGTGCAGAAGGTGGGCGAGCAGTTTGTCGAACCGCCGGTGGAAGGCGAATTCTCCGACAATGGCGAGGTCGACCGCAGCCTCTACACCTTTACCCGCCGCGAAGACTCCATCAGCTTCGACGGGTCGGAAATGCCCATCCAGGTGGTCGAAGTCTACAAGCAGAACAACCTGCTGCGGACCTGGTATCTGTCCACGCAGCTCCCGGTCTACGGCGTGATCAAGCGCTCATCCGGAGCGAACCGCGAGTCCGACTTCGAAGTGGTGGACTTCGGCTTCGCCGACAGCCAGTGATCCGGGCGCGGGCGACGATGGAAAACGGTACCGCCCCGGCAACCCCGGGGCGTTTTTATGATGGGCTGCCCATCCGAAAGGGACGCAATGGATTTGATGGCATTATTGGGCCGGAAAAAAGACGCGATAACCCTCGCCATCGACGAGGCTATCGCCCTGATGGGCGAGAAGGATTGGGACGCCGCCATCGAGGTGCTTGAAGAAAAGGCGCTCCGGCGCAATCCCGAACACCGGCGGGCGATTCTCCATTGGGGCATCTGCCACATGCTCAAGGGCGAATACACCAAGGCCGAGGACGTGCTCCTGCCGCTGACGCAGCAGAAGATGATGGATTCGGAACGGGCGGCGGCGGAAATCGCCCTCGATCGCATCAAATCGCTCCGGGCGGAGCAGAATGGCTGACCCGACGCCCGACCCGGTGGCCGAGGAGCTCCAGCCGCGCCGCCGGCGCATGGTGGATATCGACCTCGACGGACGGGACATCCGTGACGCCCGCGTCCTGGCCGCCATGGAGTCGGTGCGGCGCGAGGCGTTCGTGCCGCCCAGCCTCCGCATCCACGCCTACGACGACACGCCGCTGCGGATCGGCTGCGGCCAGACCATCTCCCAACCCTATGTCGTCGCCTTCATGACCCAGGCGCTGGACGTCCGGCCGGGCGACCGGGTGCTGGAAATCGGCACCGGCAGCGGCTACCAGACCGCCATCCTGGCGGAACTGGGGGCCGAGGTCTTTACCATTGAACGCCACGACGACCTGTCCCTCGCCGCCGAAGCCGTCCTCGACAGCCAGGGCTATGGCGACCGGGTCACCATGCGGGTGGACGACGGCACCCTCGGCTGGCCCGAGG
>JAJQBO010000077.1 GCA_021203245.1 Planctomycetaceae bacterium | reverse complement strand
CCCCCCCCCCCCCCCCCCCCCCCCCCCCCCCCCCCCCCCCCCCCCCCCCCCCCCAGATTGATATGCTCATCGCTGTCACAGCGATTGCCAATGACCTTATGCTCCTCCACGATGACAGAGATTTCGATGCTATTGCCAGCAAAACCCCTGAACTCAAGATCCTCGACTCTCTTGACTAAATAAACCGTATCGACGTCTTCTTCAAATAATTCTCATTCAGCGCCGTCGCGATGCGGCGTACGACGTTGCGGCGGATCTCGAGGTCGAGCGGGAGGGTTGGGTCCTGGTGCGCTTCGTTGATGCGCGTGCCGACGACGAATTCTATGGTATCGGAATCGAGCAGTAGATCCATGAGCCGATCCGCCGGGTCGCCGTTCCCGAGCGATTCGCGCGCCTCTACCCGCCGCGCCACCTGCGTCAGCGTCAGTACTCCCTCGGTCACTAAATCGACGCCGGTCATGGCTGAGCAGGGCGGCAAGGTCGCGCCGCGCGCCGGTAGTTCCGTCTCCAGATACGCTCCCCACTCCCGCGCGACCAGGTTGGCGGTTGTGCCGCCGCAGATGGCGCGGCGGCCGGGGAACTCGTCCAGCACAGCAGCGCACTCTCCGTCGCGGTCTGGGTCGTACGGCGGTCCGGTAAGGACCATGAGCCGTCTGGGGCGGCGGAAATACATGACCAGGCACGAGGTGTCGTCGTTTGGCTGGAAATTCGGCTCCAATTGCATCGCCGCTTCCACCACCGACTGCGACAATTCGCGGCTCGACACGAACCGATCGCCCCGCACCGTCTCCACCAGGAAATCCTTCAGCCCCTCACGCCGCCAGCCCAGCGGGTAAGCCATGGTGCCTGTTCCCGATTGGGTTACCCCGTCGGAACAGACGATCAACCGGTCGCCCGGCTGCATCGACGTTTCGGTGATGCGCATATGCCTGTCCGGGAACATGCGGGACGTCATGATCCGCGCTGGCACGTCGTCCGGTATGTCGCGGCGCATGACGATGCACTCTGGATTGCCTTCCTCGACAACGCGGGTCATGCCTTCCATGTCGCAATCGACGATGGAAAAGGTGGCGTAGCTGATTTTGCGGACCTGGCAGACCGGCAGCGATTCCATCATCACTTCGCAGGAACGCAGCAGATCGGTTCCGGCGGCGACAAAACGCAGGGCCATCTGCGCCGTCATGGAGGCGAGGATGTTCGCCTTGACGCCCGAGCCGAGGCCGTCCGACAGCACCGCGATCAGCCTGCCTTCGTTGTCGAAGCGTTTCGACGCGAAGGCGTCGCCGCAGACGTTTTGGTTCCATTTGCGGCAGACGTGGTGATGGACGTCTATAAACAGTTCATCCACGTTCACGCCCCGTCCTCCCGGTCCGGCTCTTCGCCAAAGCCCTCGGCGATGGACGAGAGGAGGATTTCCGTGTCTGCCATGTGCTCGCCGAGGCGGCAGGCGATTTCCTGGACGGTGGTGATGTTCCGGTTGATGACCTCGCGGGCGCGGCGCGCGATCTGGTCGCGGCGCATTTCGTTCTGGGTCACGTCGTCGACAATCGCGCCGGCGATCTTGTGTTCTTCGATAATGAAAATCTCGATGGTGAGGAGCTTGTCGCCTACCTTCAACCGCTCCCGCTTGATGTCCTCACCCGACCGCAGCGCCGCCCGGAGCAGCTTGCCGATGGGCAGGATGTCCTCCACCTGCGCGCCCGCCATCCCCGGTTTTTCGTCGAACTTTTCCAGGAACTCGTCGCCGGCGATGGCGGCGAAGGGGCGGTTCGACTCGATAATGCGAAGATCGACGCCGACGATGACGACGCCGGACGGCATGCAGCGGAGCAGGGCGTTGGCTTTTCGCTGGGCGATGGAGCGCATGTACGAGGCGCACATGCTCGTTTCTGCGTCGCCGTTCAGGAGGGCGCGGGCGAGGGACCGGCAGGTGTCGTAGCCGCAGGCGCCGCAGTTGAGTTCGTCCTCCGGCGCCGTCTTGCCGATACGGGACAACGCCTCCTTCAGGGCGATGTCGTTCCACTTGGGGACGGCGGAAGCGGCGGGCTCGTAGGCGATAGCCACATTTAGGCCGGGGCGCGGGCCGGCGGGGCCGAAGCGGGTGTTCTCCCGTATCGCCATGATGCCGTCGATGGGGGAGGGATCGCGGGTCGAACAGGGACCGTTGACGCAACCGCCCCGGCAGGCCAGTCCTTCAAGGAAAAAGGCGGGCCTGAGGTCGCGGTCCTTGAGTTCGTCCAGCGACACGCGCAGCCGCCCGAGACCGGCGATCGCCTGTTTGCGGATCGTGGACGGGCTGCCGTAATGGTTCAGCGTCTCGATCATCCCGCCTTCGAGCGGATAGACCGCGCCCTCGGCCGCGCCCTGCGGGACAAAGACGTCGTCCGGGCCGGGGTTGAATAGGAGCGGGTTGACAGACGTCTCGGCTAGCCAGCCGTCCAGCTCCGCGAAGGTGATGGCGAGGTTCATGAGTTCCGGATGTCTGTCTGCCTCCGACTTTTTGGCCGCGCAGGGACCGATGAAAACGACGCCGATATCGTCGCCGAAATGGCGGCGGAGCATGGCGCAGTGGGTCAGGGCGGGCGAGGCGATGGGGGTGATGCACGACGCCAGATCGGGGACGTGTTTGCGGACGAGATCGACCACCGCCGGGCAGGCGCTCGATATGTGTAGTCCGCTATCGACCGCCGCCAATTCCTGCGCCAGCGCGGCCGAGACTTCCTGCGCGCCAAGGGCCGTCTCCGACACGCCGGCAAAGCCGAGGCGGCGCAGAGCGGCGATCAGGTGTCCGGATGTCCATTCCGGATGCACCGCGACCCAGCTTGGCGCGAGGGAGACATAGACCGGTTTTCCCGACGCCAGGAGAAAGCGGACGCGGCCGATGTCGTTCCTGAGCAGCTTGGCCCCGGACGGACAGATGCGGATGCAGCGGCCGCAGGCGACGCAGCGGTCGGCGACGATATAGGCCCGTTCGTTTTCGACGCGGATAGCCTTGACCGGGCATTCGCGCACACACTTGTAGCAGTCCTGGCAGACTTTTTCCTGGGTATAAACGGGGAAGAGCCGTTCCATCACTCGCCTCCGTCCTGACGGCGGACGCTGGACACGGTTGCTGACCCCTTGTCGACGCCCAGCTTGTCCGAGAGGAGGTCGAGAATCGCGCCTGAATCGAGGCCCTGGTACAGTTCGCCGTCAATAGTGAGATTTGGGCCGTCGGCGCAATGGTTCTGGCAGCGGAGGCCGGAAAGGTGGACCTTGTGCTTCCAGCCGTTTTCCTCGATAACGCGCTCCAGCACGTCCAGGACGCGGTTGTTGCCCCTGGCAAAGCAGGAACTGCCCATGCACAGGGCGATGTGAATCGGAGTCTCCACGGTTGTCTCCCTCTCTGCCTGATGGAGGTGCGGTTTCATTATAAAGTATACTGTCGTGATTTAAAGAAAAATGTCGCTAATTATTGCAGAATGGTCGGGAGTGGCGAGGCAGGGTGGGGCGATAAACGGGAAGGGCACCCAGCAGGATGCCCTTCCCGTCGATTCTCGATACCCCACCTATCCCTGGCCTCGCAGTCGGCAGGAGATGGTATATTCGACCTGTAATCGGTGCTACGCGCCGGGCAGCATCCGTTCGAAAGTCACAACCACGCGGACGCCGGAGGTGGTCAGCTTGCGGGTAAGGATGTCGATGACCCAGAGGTAGTGGTTGATGTCGTCTTCGCCTTCCGGATCCAGCGGCACGGACCCGGCGTTGCGCGGCTTAGTCAGTTCGGTCCCGAGGGTGTGGGAGCGGATGACCTCGTAGGCGCTGGAGGAAGAAGGGGGCAGCGGCGCGGCATCGCCTTCATTGCGGTGATCGCGGCGGAACCACTCGACCGTGGTGCCGAAAAAGGACGCTATCTGCTCGAGGCGCAGCTCGTCCGGCGTGCGTTTGCCCGATTCCCACGGCGACCACTGCTGTGGCGAGACGCCAAAGGCTTCGGCGCATCGTTTGCCACCGCCACGCCCGGGAAACTTGTTGAGGCGGCAGTCGCGAATGTTGCGGGCGATGGTTTCACGCAGTGCATCGGGCATCTTTCCCATGATTATTTCCCCTCGTCCAGGTAGAAGCGTACGGCCGAATGACGGCCAGTGATATGGCGTAGCAACCCGCCTCAGAGCATGAGCGGACTGTCCAGCGCTGGAATAACTGTCGGGCAACATGATGGGGCATTGGTGTCCCAGATTTTTCTTTTAACAAGTGCTATCGTCAACCATTTCTGCGTCGGTATAAATCATGGCTGTACGTTATACGCGCGAAGGTTGCAGTAGTTTGCCGCGAACATATTAACTTAAAGAGTTATTTGAGGTTGCAAAATAAAGTCAACCAGGCAATGGAACCACCGATGCCTCATATTCCACGCCTTTCCGGAGCATTTGGATGTTATTATAACACAGGATGTTGTCTTGTTCAAGAAACAACTTGTCCAGCTTTGCGATTTGTTGTTCTTTGCCGTCAAGAACTCGACGAATTTTGGCGTTTAGAAAAGATGCGGTCAGGATAAACGGAGCGATAATTCTTTTCACTGGCAGTGCAAATACCGGGGGAGGGGGTGGTGGGATATTTGTGGAACTGTTTACTAACACTAGACTTCTCCAGGCGGAAAAATTGCCGCCGTGGGGTGGAAATCCGGGCCGGTATAACCCGCTGCATGGCCTGCGATGTGTCACTGGCCTTTCTCAGCGCCGCCGGACTTCGATACCTAATCTTTTACAGCGACGATCCAAAGACGGCCAGGTAAGGCCGAGATGTTTGGCGGTTTTCAGCTTGTTGCCGTTGTATAGTTCCAGCGTTTCTATGATGATACGGCGCTCTGCGTCGAGCAGGGTGGTGGGCTTGGCCGCCCGTGCGTCCAGAGATTCCTCCTCCTTGTCGCCGTCGCCAAGATAGGGGCCGACCTCGGCGACGCACTTCTGGATGATGGAAAATTTGCCGCGGAGCAGGCTGTAGGCCTTCTTCTCCAGCGCCAGGCCAACCAGCCCGGCGAGAGCGAGCACCACCGGGCGGCTTTCCGGCTGGGGCGAATAAGCCGGGTCGCGGAACGCAACCCCCGCAAGCCCGATACGAACGCCGTCCCGCCGGACCGGCGCGATAAGGAGCGAGGCAACGCCCTGCTTGACGAGAATGTGATTCATGTCCTCGGGTATGTCGCGGGTGCGGCCAAAGTAGATTTCACTTGTCTCCAGAATGCGCCTCATGGACGGTATGTCGTACTCGTAGTCGTAAAGCGGCCACGAATACATGACAATGCCGCTGTCCGGATTGACCCATTCGTGGGTGTTCCGGAGATACTTGCCGTCCTTTTCGTCCAGCATCACGAACGAGCGGGACCCATTAAGCAACGTTCCGACCCGCTCCAGCATCGCCTCGATGCATGCGTCAACAGTGCCGGTGGCATTTACCAGCAGCGACGGAAGCATGCCGAGAACCTCGAGAGCTGTGGTCCCCCTCTCCGGAGTCTCCATGACGTCTCCTTGTGTCGGTGCGGTCTCTTTCATCGCATGCAACCCTTTACAGCTCATGGCCTCAGGCATCAATGGAAATTAGGATAGACTATTTATAAAGTTGGTTCATTTAAAATCCACAAAAAAACGGGACAATCACCGCGTGGTTATTGTTTCCCGATTTTATCGCTGTTTGTCGGATATTGCATAAGGCTTGCCTGACATTTTGCGGAATGTGAAAGTCGATACCCTGAATGGTTCAAATATGGTATGCAAAGCAGGGTTTTTCCGCAAGAGACTGGAACAACTCCACCCGTATGTCGATAATAGAAGAGAGTGTTTGCGGACAGGGCGGCCTGGCTGCAACGTGGAGGGAGAACGGGTGCGGCTGGACGGCAGACGAATCCATTTTATGGGCGTGGGCGGCATCGGCGTCAGCGCGCTGGCCGGATTTGCCCGCCACCGCGGCGCGATCGTCAGCGGTTGCGACCGTCAGGAGTCGTCTTTGACCAGGCGGCTGCGGGACGAGGGTGTCCCGGTTGCAATCGGCCACGATCCGGCCCACGCCGGCGCGGCCGACCTCCTGGTCTATTCCAGCGCCGTGCCTCCGGACCATCCGGAACGCCTGGCCGCGACCGCCCAGGCCTGCCGCGGCGCGTTTTTGTCAGACCTTATGCAGGGAACGCCGTCGTGGGGGATTGCCGGGACCCATGGCAAAACCACCACATCCTGGCTTCTGGCCCATATCCTCATCGAGGCGGGCCGTGATCCGTCGGTATTTATCGGCGGGGTTGTGCCGCAGCTTCGGGAGGGGAATTACCGCATCGGGACCGGCGTCTTTGTGGCTGAACTGGACGAA
>JAJQBO010000200.1 GCA_021203245.1 Planctomycetaceae bacterium | reverse complement strand
CCAGGGCGGCTCAGTACCGTCTACCCGTTTCATTTGTTCACGGAGTTTCTTAAAACGCTTTAGCGTTTTAAAGTGAATGTGAACCTTCCCCTTCGCTTTTCGGCTTATTCCAGTAATAACCGTAAACCCAGGCAGGAATCAGCCATTATTTAAAAAAGCGCTAATACAGGAGTTGCCCACCATCTCAATGAACAATTCAAGGCCAGGCTCTTTGCTTGGCTGACTCGGATTGGCGATCCAGATATTAAATAGGGCTCAGGAACTTAGCCTCTCTGTCGAGTCTCAAAAAAAACGGAATGATACTAATTTGAACGATTTTGGTCAATTGCGAGCAAACTCGAATTGGTCGTGTGCGAACGATGCGAAGCAGCTATTGGAAGCAACGAAATATATCTCACTATATCACAAGGAGTTATAGGTATTTAAGGCGAATTCGGTTTTGATTCACTAAAAGTGGAATGACGATTGCACCGCTTTCTCATGTTATCCAACCACAACTACTTTCCAATAAAACATGGAGGACCAAGCGTGAATACTTGTGTAATAGCGAGTGCATCCCGCACAGCCGTCGGCGGATATCTGGGCAGTCTCAAAACCGTTGAAGCGCAGGATCTCGCGGCAGCCGTCATCAAGGAGTCGTTGAAGCGCGCCGGCATCGCCCCCGACCAACTTGACGAGGTGATTATGGGCGATGTCTATGGCTATACGCCGAATGTCGCCCGTTGCGCCATGCTGATCGCGGGAGTGCCTGTCGAGGCCCCGGCATTCACGGTCGACCGCCAGTGCGCCTCTTCTTTACAGGCCGTCATTAGCGCCTGTCACCAGATTGGCGCGGGCGAATCCGAGGTGGTTATGGCTGGCGGCGTGGAAACGATGTCCAGAATGCTGTTCTATTTGGACCCTTCCGTTCGCTACCAAAGCTTCCGCATGGGCGATCAGCCATTGTATGACGCGTTTTCCCACGGCGTCACGATTGTCCAGCCTCCTTCCCTTTATCCCGGGCTCAACATGGGATTGACGGCAGAAAACGTCGCGGCGCGCTACGGCATCACCCGGGAAGAGCAGGATCGCTTCGCCTTCGACAGCATCAAGAAAATGCTCGCCGCCCAAGCGGAGGGAAAGTTCAAGGATGAAATCGTTCCCTTTGAGGTTGTCGATCGCAAGAAAAAATTCATCTTTGATACCGATGAACATGTCAAGCCCGACACCACCCTCGAAAAGCTGGCGGCGCTGAAACCTGTCTTCAAGCGGGATGGTTCCGGCACCGTGACTGCGGGCAATGCCTCCGGCATGAACGACGGTGCTTCGTCCGTCGTGGTCATGTCGGAAGAAAAAGCGAAGGAGCTCCGGATAAAGCCGCTGATGAAGGTAGTCAGCATGGCGGCAACCGGTGTGGATCCGAGCATCATGGGAATCGGGCCAGTAAGCGCGATTAAAAAGGTTCTTAAAAAAGCGGCGTTGGAATTGAACGATATTGATTTATTTGAAATCAACGAAGCGTTCGCCGCGCAAAGTCTTGGGGTTTTGAAGGAACTCGGAATGGAGCCAGGGACCGAATTGTACCGGCGGGTCAACGTCAACGGCGGCGCGATTGCTCATGGCCACGCCCTGGGCAGCAGCGGAACGCGCCTGATGACGACGCTCATCTACGAGATGAAGCGCAGAACGTCCCGCTACGGCATCGTCAGTCTTTGTATCGGCGGCGGACAGGGCCTCGCCATGCTTCTCGAAAATATCGCTTAGGAGGAATCGGCTGTGGAAATCAAAAAGGTTGCAGTGTTAGGCAGCGGACTGATGGGAAGGCAGATTGCCATGCAGGTGGCTATTCATGGCTACGACGTGGTCTGCTACGACATCAGCAAGGAATCAATCGACAACGCTGAAGCATACGCGAAAAAGTGGTTTGTCGGCCGGGTGGACAAGGGAAAGATGTCCAAGGAGGATGCCGACGCCATCCAGAAACGTCTCGTTTTTGCCACCGACTTAAATTCGGCTGCGACCGACGCGGATTTCGTGATAGAAGCGGTATCGGACATCGTTGCCGTGAAAAAGAAAGCTCTGGCCGCGTTCGACGCCTTGACGCCGAGGCACTGCATCTATGCAAGCAACAGTTCTTATATCGTGAGTTCACGCTTCGCGGACGCGGTCAAGGATCCCAGCAAGGTGCTCAATGTCCACTTCTTCAATCCCGCCCTGGTGATGAAGGTGGTGGAAATCGTGCGCGGCCCGCATGTGTCTGCGGATACCTTTGACGCGGCCTTCGAGTTCATCAAATCCATCGGTAAAAATCCTGTGAAGATCGAAAAGGAAATCTATGGATTTGTGGTCAATCGCATCTTCAGCGCCCTGACGCGCGAGGCATGCTTCCTGTACGACATGGGCATCGCTTCCGTCGAAGACATCGATAACGCCGTCAAAGGCGCTTTGGGGCACTCCATGGGTCCCTTGGAGACGCTGGATATGACGGGTATCGATCTGGAATACAACGTGTACATGGAAAAATTCCGTTCGTCCGGGGACAAGGCCGACTTGCCGGCGGCTTGCCTGACCGAGCATTACGCCAAGGGGGAGTACGGCCGTAAAACAAAAAAGGGGTTTTACGCTTACTAATGAGGTTTTTGACGGGAGTTGTTAATACGACGCATTACTCAGGAGGATCGCAATGGATTTCGCGTTGACGCAGGAACAGTTGGATTTTCAAAAAATGATGAAGGAATTCGTGGAAAAAAACGTCGCGCCCTACTCGGCCGAAAGGGACAAGAAAGAGGATTTCGCCGAACATTACAAGTTGATGATGGAAAAAATGGGTCCCATGGGCCTGTTGGGTTTGAGCTTTCCCAAGGAATACGGTGGGCAGGGAAAGACGACGGTCGAGCTTGCCTTGGGAATGACGGAAGTTTGCAAATGGGACGTGTCGCTTGGCGCCGCCTGGGCGGTCAACATGTCCTTGGGCACGATTCCGTTGCTGCATTACGGTACTGAGGAGCAGAAGCAAAAATACCTCAGGCCCTGCGTGGAAGGAAAAAAGCTGGCGGCGTTCGGATTGACCGAGGAAAACGCGGGCAGCGACGCTGCCATGCAGGAAACCACGGCCGAACGAGACGGCGAATCCTATTTTCTCAACGGTAAAAAAGTCTATATCACCAACGCCAGCTATGCAGAAGTCTATATCGTAATGGCTATGACCGACAAAAGCAAGGGAACCAAGGGTATCAGCGCCTTTATCGTTGAAAAGGACACCCCCGGCTTCACTTTCGGAAAACAGTATGAAAAGTGCGGCATCAAGGCTTCCATCCAGACCGAACTGCTGTTTGAAAACTGTCGCGTGCCCAAGGCGAATCTGCTGGGCAAGGAAGGCGAAGGCTTCAAGATTGCGATGAACGCCATCGACATCGGGCGTATCGGCGTCGCCGCTGAAGCGCTTGGCTGCGCCAAGGGTGCCTACGAGTTGGCGCTTCAGCACGCGAAAAAACGCGTTCAGTTCGGCAAGCCCATCACCGCCAACCAGGCGATTTCGTTCATGCTGGCCGATATGGCTATCAAAATCGAACTCGGCGAGCTTATCATGCTCAAGGCCGCTTGGTGTCACTCAAACGGACTCCCGTTCAGCAAGTATTCCTCGATGGCCAAAAAATATTGCACCGATATGGCGCAGGAAGTGTCGACAAACGCGGTGCAAATTATGGGCGGCATGGGCTATCTCCAGGAAAACAATGTGGAACGTTGTTATCGCGACTCCAAAATCCTGCAGATTTACGAAGGCACAAACCAGGTTCAGAGCATGGTCATTGCCGGGCATATTCTGAAAGACTGAAAAAGGAGAAAGAACGCCATGCTGTATGAAGGCGAAAAGATCAGCTGCGTACTGGAGGACGCCGTCGCTACGGTGACGATCAGCGCTCCGCCGATGAACCCTCTCTCCGCTGCCATCGTTTTGGAGCTGCAGGCGGCGTTTGACGCCTTGGAGAAGGATGATACGGTACGCTGCGTGATTATTACCGGTGCCGGTGAAAAAGCGTTTGTGGCCGGCGCGGATATTACGGAATTCCCCAATTGGACCCCGAATATCGCCGAGGATGTATCGGAAAAGGGCGTGCGCGTATTCGGCCTTATCGAAAATTTCAGAACCCCCGTCATCGCCGCCATCAACGGCTTTGCGCTGGGCGGCGGCTTGGAACTGGCGCTGGTCTGCGACATCCGCTTGGCATCCGACAACGCAAGGGTCGGCCTGCCCGAGGTAACTCTCGGCATCTCGCCTGGATACGGCGGCACGCAGCGGTTATGCGACCTCATCAATTTGGGCGAAGCCAAGATGATGCTTTACACGGGCGCGCCGATCAAGGCGGACAAGGCGCTGGCTCTTGGCATCGTGCAGGAGGTTTATCCACGCGAGGAGCTTATGACCCAGGCGATGGCGCTGGCCAAGAAGATAGCCGCCAACGGCCCGCTGGCGGTCAGCGCGGTGAAACGAGCGGCGAATTACCGAAGAAGTACGTGGATTCAACAAGGGCTGGCGGTGGAGTTGGCGGGGCAGAAAGCGATGTTCGCCACCGCAGATCACAACGAAGGTATCAGCGCTTTTCTTGAAAAACGCAAGTCGGTTTTCAGCGGCAAGTAAGTGGTTCATCCTTCCAGCAAACGATACAACTTTCCCTTGGATACACCCAACGCTTTTGCTGTCTTTGTTTTATTCCCATTGTTGGTCAGGAGCGCCCGCATCACCCTCTCCCTTTCGGCAGCGCGATACTCCATGGCGAGGGGCGATAATTTCCCGTCGCCATCCGAGGGGAGGCTTTGTTCCACATGAGCGGGCATCGCCGGTAGCGCCGAATCGTCTGTCTGATGCAGGCCGATTTGGGTTAGGTCGGCGGGGGTGATTACGGCATCGGGCGTCATGATGCTGAGGCGCTCCACCACGTTTCGCAATTCCCTCACATTGCCGGGCCACCGATACGACAGCAGGATTTCGTACGCGGCGTCGGAAAACACTTTTGCCATATTGTATCTTTTGTTGAATCCTTCGAGGAATCGCTTGGCCAGCGGGATGATGTCTTCCTTTCGCTCACGCAACGGCGGGATGGTGAAGGGGAGTACGTTCAACCGGTGGTACAAATCTTCGCGGAAGGTTTTGTCTTGCACCATTTGTTGCAGGTTCTGGTTGGTGGCGGCGATGATGCGCAGATTGACGCAGATTTCTTTCTGGCCGCCGATACGCTTGACCACCCGATCCTCAATCACGCGCAGCAATTTGGCCTGTATGATGAGCGGCAGTTCCCCGATTTCATCTAAAAACAGGGTGCTGTTGTTGGCCATTTCGAAAAAGCCGATTTTGCCCTGAAGCGACGCGCCGGTAAAAGCCCCTTTTTCGTAGCCGAAAAACTCGCTTTCCGCCAGGTCGTTGGGGATGGAAGCGCAGTTTATGGCGATTATCGGTTCGCCGCTTCTTGGGCTGTGGTCATGGATATAATTGGCGAGGGTGTCCTTGCCGACGCCGCTTTCCCCGCAGAGGAGGACGGTGCTGTCCGTCGCAACAGCCGGCCGCATCCGCGCAAGCAATCGCTGCATGGGTGGGCTCGCGGCCACGAACGGATCGACGAGGCTCTCTTTAAAGTACTGCAGGGCACTCTGGTAAATCTTGCGCTTGCGGCGTTCTTTTTCCAGCATGGCCATCACATATTCCATTGAGGTATCGACGCTGCTGTTGGTCACGACATAGCGCTTGCCGTCCTTGCTACGAATCACCTTGCTGACAATCAACAGATTGTATCCTACTTGGGTTTTGAGTTCGCCCACAGTCACGTCGTCGGATTCAAAGGCCCGCATGGAGACCGATTGGTCTATGACTTTCTGCTTCACCAAATCCGCCGTGTGTGAGCCAATCAACTTCCGCTTAGGAACGCCAAGCACCTCTTCCGAACCGCGATTCGCGTAAACAACCACTCCCTGTTCATCGAGAACATAGAGATTCATGAAAGTACTGTCCAGTATCTGGAGCAACATACTTTGATTCAGGCTGCATTCGGGTTCGTCGTCCCGGAGCGAGTCGTCAGGCATCGTCTTTTTTTCGTCCATGCGTCCTCCACTATGGAATCATTCTGCAAGTACGGGCGGGAAAAGGCGAGATAATCGATACGGCGATCACAAAGGAGAAAAAAACGAAATGACAAAACACGTTTCCCAATGGTATAAGATGTCGGAACTGCACCGTCAATACCAAAAAAAATTGGTAAGTGCGGATGAAGCAGTTAAGATCGTGAAATCCGGGGATCAAATTCATTACGGCCTTTTTGCGGGCGTGATTTACGACTTGGACAAGGCGCTTGCCAAGCGGCTGCCCGAATTGCGGGACATCACCATCTGTACAACAATGTGGAGCCATCCCACCCCACCCGAAGTGCTGCAGAAAGACCC
>JAJQBO010000267.1 GCA_021203245.1 Planctomycetaceae bacterium | reverse complement strand
TGACGTCACGCCGTGAAACTGACGGGCGGTTGTGCCGGGGCAGGCGGGATTGACACATGCTGCAGGCTTCTTTACCGTATCGAGCCATACCATAATGCGACCGCGCCTCCGACTGCCCCGGCACAACTTCACGCCCCTCGCCCGGTTCATCGCATGCCCGCCGGGGTGACGTTTTTTGGGAGAAATCGACGTTGAGGGCAGAATGTACCAATGCAGAGGTGCGGCCAAAAGAGCCAAACATGAGGGCCGCCATCGCAAGGATGGCGGCGTTCACGTTTGATCTTTTTCACATCACTCAAGGCGGTATTTTCACCAAAACGCTCCGTCCTTCTCCAAACGTCACCCCGGCGGAAAAACGCCCGCTGCATTCTGAACGGGAAGTTGTGCCGGGGCAGGTGGGCGTGTCGTGGACGGTAGGGAAAACCTGAGTCGCCTTGTAACACAGGGTCATTCGCCACTTGCCCCGGCACAACCACACGCGTGCCCGCTGGTCGTCGCTTCACCGCCGGGGTGACGGGTGGGGGTGCCGAAAAGGACATTCTTGCGATGATTGGCTCCTATTGTTTGGAATGTTCAGTAAAACTCATGGGGGCAAATTAAACCGCCATCGCATGATGGCGGTAGCCTCAAACAACCTCACATGAGATAGCGCCTAGGCGGCAGGCGGTTCAACCGCCCGCTTGGCGCTGCCGAATACCTCCCCGAGCCACGAGCGGAGCGCACCCGAAGCGCCGCAGGCAACCACCCGCCGCAAGCCGAAGCGCGCCGCCAGCGCCGGTTTCTGGCCCCGGTACCTGGGCGGCAATCGCAGCCACGGGAAGTTGGGGTTGCCGTCCCGGACGATGAACGGGTTCAGCAACCCCAGCCCGGCTGCGTACTCCTTCGCGCCGCCGTCCAGCCTGATACGGCGTCGTTGCAGGATCAGCCAGGGGCGGTAGGAGAAGGCGAGTCCGCCGTTTTCGTCCTGTTCAAGCCGTCCCCACGACCGCACCGGCACGCCTTGCGCCGTCAGCCCTGCGCAACTGAACGCCCCGACATCGCCCGCGCCCACATCCCGTTTCCGGAAAAAGAGGATGTCGGTCGAAAACACCAGCCCGAAGACAGACAGCCGGAACGACCACCCGGCCAGCAGCAAGGAAACCGCCACGATAAGGACGGCGATGACCATCGCCACCGGGGTGGATAGGTAATTCACTCCCGCCAGCATGCCGATGACGGCGAGGCGAAAGCATTTCAGGAGGGCGTCGACGCCGGGAAAGGGACAAATCAGAATAAGCACGTCGACGACGTTGAAGGTCAGCCACACCGCGGCATAGACCACGAATCCCACGAAAGCCCCGGCAAGCCAGCCAAGCGAATGGGAGGTGGTCACGAGCACGCCTTCGCCCGCATAGGCGACGGGAAAGACGCTGGATGAAAGCGAGGCAAAGTGTTCCGCCGCCATCGGTGCGACCGCATCGGCGAACATCTTGGTGACAAGCGGCAGGACAGCCACCGCGCCCGCCTTGTTGACGATATCCCCCAGGGCGTTAAGGGGAACCTTCAGGAAGGGGACCGCTTCGCCGAGGGTGCTGTTGAGGAGCATCAGGGCGATGATGCACAGCAACGGTACCCAGACGACCGGCTGGTCGTAAATGGGCAGGCTTTCCCGAAGCGCGTCCGGGGTGCGGAAGTAGTTGTATATCCCGAGCGCGGTCACGCCGAAAAGCGGATTGACCGCTTCGCCGGTCAGGGCGACAAACGCCTCGTTCAGCCGCGAGCCCCGGTACGACCGGTCTTCCGGCCGCATGTCCCGTATCGGCGCCTGCAATTGATCGATGGCGGAGTTGAGCGCGTCCAGACGCTGGTCCGCGAGGTGGTCGCGGGTCGGTTGCCCGGCCATGGCGACCGGGAAAAGGAGGAGGGCAAGCAGCAGGGCCGCGCCTCCGACAAGGCGGTGCATCATCACTGACTCCTGTGGGGAATGGCCGGGCACACCGGCAGCCACTTGTCTCCTATCATGATTTTCCCCATTTCCCGCACGGAATTACATCTTGGTGGCGGCGAGGAGCAGCATCATCGGGCGGCGGAATTCGTTGACCATGTCCGGGTGGTCGGCCAGCCGTTCCGGCGGGGTCGGCTCGACCAGCCGGTCCAGGCGGAAGCCGTGGTCCAGCACCGTGTTGACGATGCTGGTCATCGTTTTGTGGTGCTTGGTGACGGTCGCGCCCAGAAATACGGACGACCGTTCGTCTTCGCGGAAATAGTGGTCGACCGGCCAGTGGAGAGTCTCCCCGTCCGGCCCCCGGTACCAGTCCTGCGTTCCCTGGGCGGTGAAAATAGGGTGTTCGATGGAAAAGACGAACTTTCCGCCCGGACGAAGGCACGACGCCACCTTGCCGATGGCCTGGTCGAAGAGGACGACATAGTGGAAGGCAAGAGAACTCAGCGCCAGGTCGAAGGAGTCGGCGGGAAAGTCGATGTCCTCGATGGCGGAGCGGACATAGCGCACCTGTGGCTGGTGCGTATCGGCCCTGGCGCGTTCCAGCATCTTTTCGGACAGATCGACCCCCACTACCTCGGCAGCGCCGTGGTCGGCGGTGTAGCGGCAGTGCCAGCCATAGCCGCAGCCGAGGTCGAGGACCCGCAATCCCTTCATGTCGGGGAGCAGCTTTTCCAGGGCCGGCCACTCGCCCGCCGCCTCCAGCCCTTGCGTGGAGCGCGGCATTTCGCTATACCGCCGGAAAAAATCCGGGTCGTCGTATTTGTTCTCCTTCATGGAATCCGATCTATCGAACGATGTTGACCGTCCCCTCTTTGCGCGGTGGCGCTTTCGGATGCTCGACAGCGCTGTAGCCGAAGGCGCAGGAACCGACGATTTTCATCTCGGCGGGGAAGGACAGGCGGCTTGTCAGGAAGGCCCGGAACTCCGGTTCGTCGCAGACCGCCGTGGGCTGGTTTATCCAGCAGGACCCGATACCCAGGGAATAGGCGGCCAGCATCATGTTGCCCAGGACCAGGGTGCCGTCCTCGACCGGGCAGGCGCTCACCTTCGGGTCGGCTCCGACGATCATGAAGGTCGGCGCGGCGCCGTAGTTGACGGCATAGTTCTCGTTGTTGGCGAGGGCGAGATAGCGCTCGACATTGGCTCTGAGGATGGCGGCCTTGGTCTGGCGGGTGATTTCCCGAATCAGGTCATCGTTCTGCACAACGGTGATGTGCCAGGGCTGGGTGTTTTTGGCCGAAGCGGCGTGGAGGCCGGCCTTGACGATCAAGTCGCGGTCGGCGTCCGAAATTTGGTCAGGCTTGTACTTCCGGATGCTGCGGCGTTCGAGGATGGCGGTGATGACGTCGTTCATGGGTGTCTCCTTTCACGCTCCAGCATATCCGATTCGACCCGGTTCGGGAAGAGGGAACCCTGCTTGCGGCACCGCCCGGATTGCGGTAGCATTTGGTTCGAAAAGGAGGACGACACCCATGCACACGTATGTGCCAATTCTCTGCGCCGCCATGCTGGCCGGCGCGGCCGCTTTCGCCGCCGAGCCGGCCCGGCAGAAGGTTATTCTCGACACCGACATGGTCGAGGGCTTCGACGACGGCGTCGCCATGCTGCTCCTCGCCAATTCCCCCGCCATCGACCTGATCGGCGTCACCACCGTCGCCGGCAACACCTGGGCGCAGGAAGGCGTGGCCTATGCGCTCCGGCAGTTGGAGGTGCAGGGCAGGCCGGTGCCGGTTTTCGAAGGGGCGCTCCGGCCGCTGCGGCCGGGCCGGCAGGACATGCTCGATGCCGAACGCGCCCTGTGCGGCATGGGCCACGACAGTTGGGTCGGCTGCTTCGGCACGGAGGAGCCGGACAGTTGGCAAGCCGTCTACCGCGAGCGGTACGGCGAAGAACCGTCCAGCCAGCCGGATGACCGCCACGCCGTCGAGTTCATCATTGACGCCGTCCGCGCCAATCCGCACCAGGTCACCATTGCCGCCGTCGGCCCGTGCACCAACCTCGCGCTGGCCCTGCGGCAGGCCCCGGACATCGCGCCCCTGATCAAGCGGGTCGTCTATATGGGCGGCTCGTTCTTCAAACCGGGCAACGTCACCCCGGCGGCCGAATTCAACTGGTGGTTCGACCCCGAGGCGGCGCGAATCGCGGTCAGGGCGCCCATTCCGGAACAGATCGTCTTCGGCCTCGACGTCTGCGAAAAACTCACATTAAAGGCGGCCGACTTCCACACTCTGCTCGACGTCGTCGATAAGCCCTATGCCGATCTGCTGCGCACCACCTTTCTCGGCGGCAATTTCCTTGGCGATCCCGACCACACCTTTTTCATCTGGGACGTCCTGGTGGCGGCGATGCTGCTGGACGAATCGCTCATCACCGAAGAGGTCACCCATCCAATCGACATCAACGATTCGTTCGGCCTCTCCTACGGCCAGTCCCTCGCTTACCCGGGTCACGGGCCGGCCGGCAGCAAACCGGCGCGCATTGTCCTGACGATAGACGAAGAACGCTTCTGGGCGATAGTGCTCGACCCGGCATCGTGGAAACGGTAGCCTATTTCAGGACCAGGAAAATCGACCCACCCCCATACGTCACCCCGGCGTGCGGACCTCCACCAGCGCGCAAACGGGCGGTTCGGCCGGGGTCCATGGAGATAGACAGCGAAGGCGCCAGACTCAACCGGTTGGCGCGCACTCTGCAATGGCTGTTCGGGGCCGTGGACCCCGGCCGAACCGCCCGTTTGTTCCGCTGATGGATGTTTACCACGCCGGGGTGACGAGTGGGGGAGGCGGGGTGGACTTACCGGCAAGCAAGGATAATCAGGACGGTACGTTCATAAACACACGTAATAGAGAAAGCGGAGCCCGCATCCGGGCTCCGCTCTTCATCATCATAAGGCAGTAACGACCGCGCTATTGATCCGTCTCGTAAAACACCCGCTTGGCTTTCCCTTCCTGCCGGGGCAGCCCACCGGCCGGGAACACGTCGCCCTTGGGCGAAAAGCCGAGCCGCTCCTTCAGGTGTTTTTCCACCGTGAAGCCGGTGACGCTGCCGTCTGTATCGACGTTGATGCGCACGTCCTTGACCCCCTGGTGATCCTCGATGATGATCTGGTAGTTCGGCAGCACGCCGGGAATTTCCATCAGCGCCTGTTCCACCTGGCTCGGGAAGAAATTGATGCCCTTGATGATCAGCATGTCGTCAACGCGGCCGGCGATGGAGGCGAGGCGGACGTGAGTGCGGCCGCAGGCGCAGGTCTCGCGCGACAGCACCTTGGTGATGTCTCCGGTGCGGAAGCGGATGACCGGCAGCGCCTGGCGGGTGAGGGAAGTGACGTACAGTTCGCCCGGCTGACCGTCCGGCACCGGTTCCTTGGTCTCGCGGTCCAACACTTCGATCAGGTAATGGTCTTCCCAGACGTGGAGGCCGGAGTGGTCGCGGCAGTCCTGGCCCAGGGTGCCGACGCCACCCGTTTCGGTCATGCCGTAGACGTCGAACGGCTCAATCTTGAGGCCGTTCTTCAGGGTCTCCCGCATGCTGGCGGAAAACGTCTCCGCGCCAAAGACGCCGATCGTCATGTCCGGCAGATCGCCCCCGTCCTCGAGCATTTGTTCGAGGATGCGGATACCGTAGGAGACGACGCCTGTTATGATGCGCGTCCTGAAGTCGCGCGCCAGCTTGACCTGCCTGGCGGTATTGCCCGCGCCCGTCGGGATGATGAACAACCCAGCCTTGCGCGCGCCGTGGTACATGCCGAAGCCGCCGTTGAAAAGGCCGAACGACGGGGTGATCTGGATGGGGTCGCCCGGCCGGCTCCCCGCCATCACGTAGCAGCGCGCCATGCATTCGGCCCATTGGTCGAGATCGTTCTGGTTGTAGAGCATGGCGATGGGCGTGCCGGTCGAGCCGGAGGACATGTGCATCTCGCGGATGTTCTTGGTGTCTTCGCACACAAAGCCGGTCGGGTAGGAGAGGCGCAAATCCTCCTTCGACATAGTGGGCAGGCGCGACAGGTCCGACAGGTCGCGGATATCCGACGGTTCGACATTCGCCGCCTGGAAGCGCTCCCGGTACAGGGAGTTGTTCTGGTAGACATAGGCGGCCATCTTCTGCAGCCGTTCGAGTTGCAGGCTGCTCAACTGGTCGCGGGACATGGCCTCGAGGTCGGGCTGGAACATCTGGTCCACGGGCGATTCCTCCTCACATGTACAAAAAATAAAGGCCGGATACTGTTATCCGGCCTTTCTGGTGCGCTTGATGGACTCCAAATTAGAGGCCAAGCTCGAAGCGGGCGAAATCGACGATTTCGGCCTTGCCGCCGGCCGCCTTGGCGACGGCGTCGAGCATCGACTTGACGGTGGCTTTGCCGTCCGGGTCCTTGACGAAAATCTGCTCGGTCAGGACTTTGTCGCCGTAGAACTTCGCCATCTTGCCGTCGAGGATCTTTTCCTGGATGGCTTCCGGCTTGGTCTTGACCTCTTCCATCATCACTTCCTTTTCCTTGGCGATGATGGTGGGGTCGATGTCTTCGCGCCTCCAGCCGAGGGGGCGCGCCGCGACCGCGTGCATGGCGATGTCGTTGGCGGCGGTCTTGACCGTGTCGTTCGAGGCGTCGACGTTCTCAAGCTTGATTGAGACCATCGAGCCGGCCTTGCGGTTAAAGTGCGCGTAGTAGCCGATCAGGCCGCCGGCGGGGGCGTCCATGGTGACGGCCTTCTTCAACTGGACGTTTTCGCCGACAACGCCGATGACCGCCTTGATGGAGTCGGCATAGGTGCCGTCCGGGGTCGAGGCCTTGACGAGGTCGTCCGCGGACTTGACCTTTTCCTTCAGGGCCGTTTCGAGGCCGAGCTGGACGAGGGCGATGAAGCGCTCGTTGTTGGTGGTCGGTTCCTGCTCGCAGGCGAGTTCGATCATGGCGGCCTTGTCGCCCTGGTGCGAGATGGCGACCACGCCCTGGCCGGTGGGACGGTCGGCTTTCTTGGCGGCCTTGTCGAGACCCTGCTTGCGCAGGTTCATTTCGGCCTGTTCCATGTCGCCGCTGCATTCCTCCAGGGCTTTCTTGCACTGGGTGATGCCCATACCGGTCTTTTCGCGCAGTTCCTTGATCATCTTGGCGTCGATTGCCATGGTGAAGTCTCCAATCTCTATGCAAAGGTAATTGTAGTCATCAAAACGGGGGCGCCCGCAGGGCGCCCCCGGTATATCCTGTCCCGGAGCGTTCCCTATTCTTCGCCGCCGTAGGAGAAGCCGCCCACCTGGGTGAAGTCCTGGGGCGTGTCTATTTCCTTGGCCGGTTCGGCGGCCGGGGCCGGCGCGGCGGCGGCGGCGTTGTCGCGGCCTTCGGCGCGCTGCTTGACCGTGCCCTGAAGGGCGAAGCGCTTGCGGCCCTCGATGACGGCGTCGGCCAGCTTCGAGACGATGTACTGGATGGAGCAGAACGCGTCGTCGTTGCCGGGAATGACGAAGTCGAGGTTGGTCGGATCGTCATCGGTATCGATGAGGCCGACGAGCGGAATCCCCAGCTTCATCGCTTCGGCGATGGCGATGTGCTCGGTGCCCGGATCGACGATGACCATCGTGCCCGGCACTTCCTTCATATCGCGGATACCCTCGAAGTTGCGGAAGATTTTGCGCTTCTCGCGGGCGAGGGAGGAGATCATCTTCTTGGAAAATTCCTGAATCTGGCCGCTCTTCTCCAGTTCTTCAAGTTCCTGGAGGCGGGTGATGCGGCGGCGCATGGTGTTCATGTTCGTGAGGGTGCCGCCCAGCCAGCGGTTCGAGACGAAGTAGGATTCGCAGCGCTGCGCTTCCTGGCGGACGATGTCGGCGGCCTGACGCTTGGTGCCGACGAAAAGGATCTGTTTGCCGGAGGCGGCGGTCTGGGCGAGGAAGTGGTAGGAGCGGATAAGCCACTTCAGGGACTCGCGCAGATCGATGATGTGGATCTTGTTCTGCTTCGAGAAGATGTAGGGCTTCATCTTGGGGTTCCAGCGCGAGGCAGCGCTGCCGAAGTGAACCCCGGCTTCGATCATTTCCTTCAGTGTTGCAATGGGCATGGTGCGTCCTTTACGGGCCGGAGGCGAATGGATTCCTTTAAACCGAGACGTACATACGCCTGCGGCAGGATGCCGAAGCCTTTAAGCCCCACATAAACAGGTGACAAAAAAACCAACGCGGCCGCTGCCGCGTCATCCATGGAGAAGGGTACCCTAAATCCCGATTCATGTCAAGGAGACAATGTAAAAGCGGCGTCAATTTTCCCACATCATGGAGAAACGGCTGCGGCCGCCGTCGCGGGCGTTTCAGTATAGAGGGAAACCGCCTCGCCGTAAACCCGTTCCATGCACTGCCAAAACGTTTCCGGCCCGTCGTGGGTCGCCATCATCCACGCGACAGGCAGGGCCACGAACGCGAGCCATACACACAGCGGCACGAGCAATCCGGCGCGGAACATCGCGGAGGTCGTCTTGTTCATGACAGCGGTCCAAAAACGGGACGCCGCGCCGGCTCGGCCGAAGGCGGCGCGGCGTCCGGGACGATGATGGAGTGGGGCAGCTCGGGAAAAGGAACCGCCGTGTTGGAGAAAAACGCGTCCGCGTTTTCCAATGCCGCCCGGAGGACAAATCGGGTGATGCCGAGTTCGCGTAAATCCCGTTCGGCTTCGGGAAACGCTTCCATTCCGATGACCGCCGCGTCGCCGGTAAAGAGGCGGAGAAAGTCGCCCACGCGGTCGGGAGGGAAGTCCAGAACCGCCGTCGTCGACGGGAAGGTGATGCAGATGGACGCCGAACTCGGACCGTCCGGTCGCCAGATGAATTCACCAGGCATCTGGTAGTTCTGAAAGAGGGTCGTCTGTTCCTCGCCGCCCGAGCGGAAGGTAAAACGGATCGTCGTGGGGCGCTCCAGCGCACCGCTGTCGACGCTCACCGCATCGATGCGGAAGGGCAGGACGACCTCCTCGGGTTTTTCCGGCACGCCCTCCTGCAGGAGCGTCTGGCAAACGGCAAGGAATGCCGGCGAGAAGGGGAAGGCTATCCCGTCCCATTCGGCGGGAGCCAGTTCCCCGTCCCGCCACCGCCACAGCCCGGCCGCATCGTTTGTCAGGAACCGCTCAAGCAGGCCGCCGGGCGCGGCGACCTGGCGCAGCCGCGCTTCATCGTCGCCCGGATGGAGGCCGGCCGGGTTGTAGACCGCTTCCCGCCAGGCGTCGTCCAGACCCAGGGCGGCGGTCCGGGCGGCGAGATAGCGGAAATAATCGTATGACGCCAGCGGCGAGACCGTGTCCCATCCGGCGCTGCCGGACGTCTCTCTCAGGAGCCGGTGCAGGCTTTCCGCCAGAGCCCCGGCCTGGACGAGCGGATCGTGAGCGGACGCGAGGTTCCGGTACTGACGCCCGACGGCGGCGCGGTTGTCGATGGGCGTTTCCACAACCAGGCCGGCGGCCGAACACGCTTCGCCGAAGCGTTCCCATTCCTGCGTGAGAACAGTCCCCCGGTCGCCGGGCAGGAGTCCCAGCCGGCGCGACACCTGCTCGATGCCTTCGTCGGAACCGAGCCGCCGCACCGCATCGGCGAAGCGGTGCGCCAGCCCGGGCGACGGGTCGGCTTCGACCTGGCCGCCGTCACGGTACAGCCGAAGCCAGCGAATGTCCGGATCGTCCGATTGCGGATCGTGCATGGGCAGAAGATGCGCCTTTGCGAGGATGGCGAAGCGCGAGGCCGGGTCGTCCAGCCGTGCCGCGGCGCGAACGAGGTCGGGGAGGTCGGCGTCGGCGACGCGCAGGCGGAAGCCGTCCCACAGGTGTTTGCCTGCTTCGCGCCAGTGGCGGATGGCGGTGCGGCGGTAGTCGGCGAGGAACGCCTCCCGCTTGACGCGCTAGCCCCCGGGATCGGCCGCGTCGTAGCCGACGGCCCGCAACAGCCCTTCGGCGATGCGATAGCCTTCGGCCGTCCATGCGCCGCAGATGCGGTAGGGCGGGGCGAGGGTCGGGGACCAGACGCGCGCGACATCGACGCCGGCGAGGCCGGGCAGCGATTCGATCCACACCGGCAGCCAGGACAAATCGCCGCCGCAGGCGGTGTCGATGATGTATTTTTCGAACGCCACCAGCGCGTCGCGGGTCTCGGGCATCCATTCCTGTTTTTCGGCCCAATCGAAGTAGGTCTGGAGCTGGCGCATGTCGCCGGGACCTGCCAGCCGGAGGGCGTCGATGAGGGCGTGGAGGAAGAGCCGGTTCTCGCCCGGGTTGCCGGGTCGGTCCAGCGTGTGCGATATTCCCTCGCGGGTCGCCGCGAGGAGGAGGAGGGCGTTGCCGATTTCCCGCGGATCGCTGCTCTCCCCCGCGGCGAGGGCCGCTTCCTGGACGTGGTCGATGCCGGGGACGGTCTTGAGGTCGAAGTAGCTTTCGGTAAAGCGGGCCGTGAGTTCGTCGGCCAGCCGTTCTGCTTCGCGCATGCCGAAGCGGGGGAGCCGCCAGCCAGCCGCCCGGAGCCGCGTGTGGACTGCAAGGTCGAGGAACGGTTCGAGCGCATCGGCGCTGGTCGGTGGTGCGGCCCGGTCCCGAGCCGAAAGCAGGATGGACCGGTTTTCCCAAAACGACCAGGTCAGCAGCGTGCAGAGAACCAGCGATCCGGCCACCAGCCCGGCCAGCGTGCCGGACAGGCCGGGACGGCGCACCCCGGCGGCGCGGCAGGCCGGCCGGGCATCGCCGGGAATTCCTTCCCGCAGCAGGGTGCGCAGGAACCACGAACCGCCGAGGGGCGGGTCTTCGCGCAGTTCGCGAAAGGTGGGGTAGGCGACCATGCGGGGCGGAATCGTGCCGCCGCCCGGAGCCGACGAGGCGAGATAGACGCCCCGCAGCATGGTCAAATCGCCGACAAAAAGATGCGAGCACCAGTGCGCCAATGGTTCCCGCAGCCGCGCCAGTTCGGCCGGGGCAAGCACCGCGGCTTCGCAGGGCGGGGGGAGGGCGCCGAGTTCGTCCTCGCCCTGATCGATAACCCTGCGCGCCAGTTCTTCCGGCGATTCGCGGTCGCGCCGCACCGCGCCGAGAGGCCGGGTCAACCGCGTCGAATCCAGTCCGGCGACGAGGGAGCGCATGCCGTAGAGGCAGTCGAGCCGGTTCAGGACGACATAGACGGGGATGACGCCGCGCCGGCCGTCACAAAGCCGGTCGAGGCGTCGGCGCAGCGGGCGAGTGCATTCCCGCACGGCGGCGGGATCGTCAAGCAGGAGGTGGTCCGCCTCAAGCACGAGGGCGATGCCGGTCAGGGACGCGTCGCGGGTTTTCAACAGCCGGACAAAGGCGTCCCAGCGGGAATCGTCCCCGTCCCATGCGTCGGGGTAATCCAGCCACAGCGCGTGCGGGCCGCGCCGCCAGGCGAATTCCCCGCCCTCGTCGCAATGGCGGTCGGCGGCATCCATGTTGTCCAGCAGTCCGCCGGAGGTGGTCGGCGAGTGCTCGAGGCACAGGTACCACGGCGTCGGTCCGGCGAGAAGGCCGTTGCGGCGGAGGCTCCGGCCGCGCGCCCAGGCCTGGCGCATCCGGGCGGTTTGACGCGGATCGGCGGGGGTTTTCTCCAGAGCTTCGGCGCGTCTGTCGCGGAGGGATTCACGAAACATGCCACAGGCAATCCAGCCGACGCCGACGACAAGCGCCAGGGGAATCGTCCACCAGGCCGGCCGCCCCAGCGCCCACGCGGCGAGGCGGCAGGCGGCGAAGAGGAGTATCCAGCCGCACACCACCACGCTCGAAGCGAAGAACCACCGGACCGTCTTCATCATCCCACCACGGCGACATAGAGGTCGCTCAAAAGAAAGCGGTAGACGCAATACAACAGCACTGTCACGATGATCGGCGCCAGAAGCGACGCCGCGCGGACCCAGCCGTTCCGGGTCGATGGCGCGGCGTCGGCTCCGTCGGCAGGCGCGGACGCGCGGGCGAGCGCGCGCCGGCAGGCATTGCGGTATCCGGCGAGGTCGTTTTCCCGGCCGGCGTGCGCATAATAGCCACGGAATCCCAATTCGAGGCAGGTGGCAAAGACCCTGATCACATCTTCGCTGTCGGGCCGGTCGAGAAGACGGTTCAGCCGGGTGAAAAATTCCGTTTCGCCGCATTGGGGGTATCCAGCAGGGTGCGGCACAGCTCGTCGCCGTATGGCATGGGAGCGAGCGTTTCCGCCAGCCAGCAGCGGACGGCAAACCACGCGTCCTCGAAGTCCGGACCGGCGGCGCGCGGGTCTTTCAGGACCGCCAGGAGTATCGCCTGCAAATCCTCCCGCACCGATGCGTGGGGAAATGCCAGCCCGCACCGTTCCGTCCGGTTGCGGACCAGGTGGCTGACATAGGCGAAAACAGGGCGTAGCAACTGGCAAGAGTCCATGCCTGTATTATCGGATCAACCACCGCTGTAAATTGAGGGCTTTTTCGATAAACCACGCCTTGCCCGCCCCATCCGCCGTCCCGGCGTGCGGACCTGCATCAGACGCGAAAACGGGGGATTCGGCCTGGAACCATGGAAAAGGCGGCGACGGCATCAAACTCAAGTCTTGCGACAGACAAGCCCACGCGGTATAAACAGGAGACGACGGAGTCCATCCCACACACACTCAGGAGACGTACCCATGGCTCAGGATCTGCTTTCCAAATGCAGCGCGCCTGGCAGCGACGGCTGCATCCAGAAAATCACCCCCGCCAACGCCGGCTGGCACTATGTCGGCTTCGAAGCCTATCTGCTCAAGCCCGGCATGACCCTGACCGAGGACACGGGGTCGGACGAAGTCTGCCTGGTGTTTGTCGCCGGCAAGGGTTCGGTGAAGACCAAGGACGGCACTTTCGAACACATCGGCCAGCGCATGTGCCCGTTCGAACGCACCAAGCCCTATTCCGTCTATGTTCCCCCGAACAATTCATTTACCGTCACCCCCGATACCGATCTCGAACTCGCGGTCTGCAAAGCGCCGGCCACGGGCAAGTACCCGTCCCGGCTCATCGGTCCCGACGCGGTCAATTCGGTGAACCGGGGCAAGGGCCGCAATACCCGCTTTGTCCAGAACATCCTGGACGACGAAGCCGTGGCCGAAAGTCTGTTGGTGGTGGAAGTGTTCACCGACGAAGGCAACACCTCCTCCTACCCCAGCCACAAGCACGATACCGACAACATCCCGAACGAGACGTATCTCGAAGAAACGTACTACCACCGCTTCGACCCGCCGCAGGGCTGGGCCATGCAGCGCATCTACGACGACAGCCGCAGCATAGACGAGTGCGTCGCGCCCTACGACAAGGACGTCGTCAAGGCCCCCAAGGGCTACCATCCCGTCGCCACCCTGGCCGGGTACGACAACTACTACCTCAACGTCATGGCAGGCCCCACCAAAATGTGGCGCTTCACCTGGGAGAAGGATCACGAGTGGATTAACTCGGACGCCTATCCCCGCAGCAAATAACTCGCTTTCACCGATCGCGACGGGGCGCTCTCGGGCGCCCCGTCATGCTTTTGCCACAAAAGACCGCCGATGAACCTCAACCACTTCAAGAAAACCCTCGGCCTGGCCGGCGGCGTCATTGTCGCCCTCGCCGTCTACCTGACCCCGATCGAAGGCCTGCCGTACGAGGGGAGGAAGTGCCTCGCCCTCAGCCTGTGCGCCGTCGTCTGGTGGGCCACCGCCGCCATGCAGGCAGGCTATACTTCCGCCGCGCTGCTGGGCGCGTACGCCCTGACGCTGGACCCGGCGGTCGTGCCGCCGGTGCGCATCTTCGGGATGTGGATGTCGCCTATCATGTACATGATAATCGGCGGTTTCCTCATCTCCTACGCGGTGCAGGAATCGGGCCTGGGGCGGCGGCTGTCGTTCCATTTCGTCCACCGCTATGTCCGCTCCTATCGCGGGGTGATTATCTCCTGTTATCTGCTCGGGTTCGCCCTGTCCCTGCTGATTCCGCATCCATGGCCGCGATCGTTCCTGCTGATGTCGGTGATGTTGTCCATCATCGGCGTCGCCCGGCTGGGTCCGGCCGACGCCGGCAACATCGGCCTTGCCGTTTTCGCCGGTTCCGCCCCGACCTCCCTCGTCATCCTCACCGCCGACAGCGCCATGAACAACCTGGTGGGCGAGCTGGTCGGCGTGCCGGTGACGTTTATGCAATGGCTTGTCCATATCGGACCGCTCGGGGTGGTTGCCAGCGCCGCCACCTGCCTCGGCCAACTGATCCTGTTCAGGCCGCCGAAGGTTTTCACCCTCGACCGCGCCGAAATCCGCGCCCAGATCGTCGCGCTGGGCGGCTGGACCAGGCGGGAAAAATGGGTCTGCGTCATTTTGGGCGTCGCGGTGCTGTTCTGGGCGACGGACAGCCTGACCGGCCTCCATCCCGGCTGGATTGCGTTGTTCGCCGCCCTGGCGATGGCCTTGCCGTTTGTCGGCATCCTCGACGCGGCCTCGTGGCGGCACGTCAATCTGGCGACGCTCCTGTTCCTCTGCGCCGCCATGTCCATCGGGAGCGTGGGCGGCGCGTCGGGCATGAATGCCTGGCTCGCGAAAACCCTTATGCCGGCCGGTTCGGACGGCGGCGTGGCGACGTTTATGGCGGTGTCGGTGACGGTATGCATCGTCGTCCACATGTTCCTGGGCAGCATCATGGCGGTGATGGGCATCTGCATTCCGGCCATCGTCGTCTACGGCGCCGAGATGGGCGTGCCGCCCTTCGCGGCAGGCGCGACCGCCTTCCTCGCCCTGACGCTGCACTGGCTCCTGCCGTTCCATCACATGAACATCCTCGTGGGTGTGGGCGAGGACGGGGGCGGCTTTTCCAACGGACAGGTGTTCCGGCTCGGGCTGTGGCAGGTGGTGGTGGGGGCGCTCACCGTGACATGCGCGGCCTTGTGGTGGTCGGTCACCGGCCTGCTGTGACCCCTTGCTTTCGGGTGGGGGAACTGGCATAACTAGAGGTATACCCTGGATGTAAACAGAGAGGACGGAGGTGGTATGGCGAAGTTGCGGATTGTGGATGGCCCCCTTTCCGGCACCGAATTCGTTCTCAGGAACGAGGTCTCGGTGGCGGGGCGGCACGTGGACTGCGCCATTCCGATTCCGGACCCAAAGGTCAGCCGCAACCATGCCGAGTTCCTGCCCGACGCCGACGGCCAGTTTTCCATCATCGACATCGGTTCCTCCAACGGCACCTACGTGAACGGCATCCAGCTCGCGCCAAGCAGCCCGCACCTCCTCGCCGGCGGCGACGAAATCCGCATAGGCCAGAACACCTTCCGCTATTTCGCCGGCGACGCCCGCATCCCCGACCTCGACATCCCCGGCTATATCCTCGAGGACATCCTGGCCGAAGGCGGCATGGGGGCGATTTTCCGCGCCCGCAACCGCGACACCGGGCAGGAGGTGGCGATCAAGATCCTCCATCCCGGCTATGCCAAGCACGAGGAGTTTGTCGGCCGCTTTATCCAGGAGGCGCGCGCCGCCGGACGGCTCGCCCACCCGAACATCATCAAGGTCTACAATGTCGGCAAAACCACGAACGGCCGCTACTACTTCACCATGGAACTGGTGCGCGGCTCGACCCTGACCCAGAAGATCGCCCTCCTCACGCCGCAGGAGACGGCGCGGATGTTCCTGGACATCGCCGACGCCCTCGATTATGCCCACAAGCGGGGCATCATCCACCGCGACATCAAGCCGGACAACATCCTCATCGGCCAGGACGGCGAACCCAAACTGACCGATCTCGGCATCGCCGTCCTTGACCAGCAGGACGTCACCCAATCCGGTCCGCGCGTCCTCGGCACGCCGCATTACATGTCGCCCGAACAGGCGTCGGGGAAAACCATCACCGCCGCGACCGATCAGTATTCCCTCGGCGCGACCTTTTTCCACGCCTTTGCCGGCCAGCCCCTGTTCGACGCGCCCGATCCGCAGCAGATCATGATCAAGCACGTGCGCGAGCGCCCGCGCACGCTGCACTCGGTCGCGCCGCAGGTGCCGGTGGAAATCGCGGCGATTGTCGACCGCTGCCTCGAGAAGGACCCGGGCAAGCGCTACGCCGACGCGGGCCGCCTGCGGGCCGCGCTGGCGACAGCCATACGCAAAGCGTATCCCGGCATGCTGCCGGTGGGCGAGGAAGAGACGGGGCGGGGGCGGCTGATGACGGTCGCGGCGGTCGGCGCGGCGGTGCTGGTCCTCGCCGTGATGGTGTTTCTCCTGTTTCTTTAACCTGTGGAGACCCCCTCGCAACGCGCTAACCCGTCCCTGAGGCGGGCACGGAGTGCGTGTGCGGCATCGCCGGCGAGGCCGTCCCGTTGCAGGCGGGAGAGCATGGTCTGCATAAAGGCGACATGCAGTTGCGGCGAATAATTCGGATCGACTTCGGCCGGACCGGTCGCGCCGGGCTTCAACACGTCGACGCGGCTGGAGTATTCGTCAATCAGGTCCATGGCGGCGCGGTAGGCTTCAAGCCCCGCCGCCGGGTCGGCCGGCCCGCCCAGGCCGAGGAAAAGCATGTCGCCCAGGCGGACCGCCGATTCGATGCTTTTCTCCCGCACGCCCCGCTCGAACTCCCGCCTCGCCTTTCTGTAATTCCCCTTTCCGAACTGGTAATTCCCCGCCTCGACGGGGTCCTGCCGGACATACACCCACCCCGCCGCGAACAAGGAGACAATGGCGACCGCCAGCATCGCGTCGAGGCGGGTATTGGACCAATCGACTGACAGAAAGCCGATGACCAGCGCCGGGAGGAGCAGATACTGCACAACCGTCCGCACTGCCTAGAAACGCCCGGACGTCGGATGGGGCGGGGGCGGGGGTTCGGTGTTGACGAGGTGCTCCGAGAAGGCGAACGCCAGCTCCAGCGACTGCGACGCGTTCAGCCGGGGATCGCACTGGGTGGCGTAATTGTAGGATAAATCCTCCACCCGGTCGGATCCGCCCAGGCATTCGGTCACGTTCTTACCGGTCATCTCCAGGTGCAGGCCGCCCGGGATGACGCCTTCGGCGCGGCAGGTGTCGATGAAGATGATGCTTTCCCGCAGAATGTCCGAGAACATGCGCGTCTTCACGCCCGAGCCGTCGTTTTTCGGGTTGCCGTGCATCGGGTCGACGGCCCAGAGGATGTTTCTGCCCGAATTCTTCAGTTCGCGCATAATGCGCTTGTAACTCTTTTCCGCCTTGTCGACGCCGGCGCGGAGAATCAGGGTAATGCGCCCCTTCTCGTTTTCCGGGTTGATGCGTTCCATCAGCCGCTCGAGTTCCGACGGCTCGGCGGTGGGGCCGACCTTGATGCCGACCGGATTGATCACGCCCCGCAGGAATTCCACCTGCGGACTGTCCAGCCCGCGCGTGCGTTCGCCCAGCCACAGGTAGTGGGCCGAGGTGGCGACCGGGTCGCCGGTCAGGCTGTCGTTCCGGGCCAAGGCTTCCTCGTAGGGGAGGAACAGCGCTTCGTGCGACGAGTAGTAGTCCACCTTGTGGGCGGCGGGAATCAGTTCCGGCGCGTCCGGCTGGCTGTAGGCGCGCATGACGCCCAGGGTCTTGTTGATGCCGGCGGCGAGGTTTTCGTACTTTTCCCTGACGGCGCTCGAGCCGACGAAATCGAGGAGCCAGCGGCCGGCGCGGAACAGGTCGGCATAGCCGCCGCCCGCGAAGGCACGGAGCAGGTTCAACGTGGCGGCGGACTGGAAATAGGCGCGAATCATCCGTTCCGGATCCGGCGTGCGATCGGCGACGGTCGGGGTCGGGCTGTTGATCATGTCGCCCCGATAGGTTACCATCTCCTCTCCGTTGACCGTCTCGACGGCGGCGGAGCGGGGCTTGGCGAACTGTCCGGCGACGCGCCCGATCTTGACGACCGGCTTTTCACCGACAAACGTGAAAATAAGGGACATCTGCAATAGCACCCGGAAGGTGTCGCGGATGGTGTGGGTGTGGAAATCGTCGAAGGTCTCGGCGCAGTCGCCGCCCTGGAGCAGGAACGCCTGGCCGTCGGCGGCGCGGGCGAGGGCGGTCTTCAGTTGCCGCACTTCACCGGCGAACACGAGCGGCGGATAGGTCTTGAGCCTGTCTTCCGCGCCCCGGAGCTTGACCGGGTCGGAATATTCGGGAATATGCAAAAGCTGTTTCGAGCGCCAACTGCCGCGTGACCAGGACATGGAGAACTCCCCTATGGCTAAAGAAAACGAGACCCTTCCCGACACGGCGCGGCTGGCGCCGCTGGAGGGTCCGATAGACTGCGTGTTGCACGTTCCCGGTTCCAAATCAATCGCCAACCGGGTGCTTCTGATGGCCGGCATGGCCGGCGGCGCCAGCCGCGTGTCCGGGATTCCCGACGGCGACGACAGCCGACACGCCCTTGCCGCCCTCGCCGATCTCGGCATCGCCCACGACGAACTCGGCGTCGGCGAATACCGCATCCACGGCTGCGGCCACGTGATTCCGCGCGAAGCGGCGACGGTGGATATCGGCTCGGCCGGAACGGTCGGCCGCTTCCTGCCCGGCCTGCTCGCATCGGTGGGGCGGGGCGCGTGGCGGCTCATCTCGACCGACCAGCTTGCGCGCCGGCCGCTTGGACCGCTTGTTGCACAACTCCGCGCCTGGGGTGGCGACGTCGCGCCCGAGACGGAAGGCCTCTCGTTTCCGCTGCGGGTGCGGGGCGGTTCCCTCTCGGGGGGCGACGCGACCATGTCCGCCGCCGCCTCGACCCAATTCGCCAGCGGTCTGATGCTGGCCGCGCCCTATGCCGAGTCGGGAGCGGTCCTGCGCATCACCGATCTCGACCCGGACGACCGCTACATCGACACCACCGCCGACTACATGCGCCGCTTCGGAGCCGGGGTCGACTGCTCGCCCGCCGGCCGCGAGCGCGTCGTCACGGTTCGTCCCGGCGGCTACCGTGCCGCCGACGTCGGGGTGGAGGCCGATCTCAATTCCGCCCTGGTGTTTCTCGCCTTGCCGCTTCTGGTAGGCGGCACGGTGCGGGTGGCGAACATCGACGGCAACACGCGCCAGACCGGCTGGCAGATGCTGACCCTGTTTGAGCGCCTTGGCGCGACGGTCACGTCCGACGCCGGCGGCGTCTCGGTCGGTGCGCCCGGCAACCGTATCCGGGGCGGCTTCGACCTCGACATGCGGGCCCTGGCGGAATCCTCGCTCCTGCTGGCGGTGCTGGCCGTGTTCGCCGATAGCCCCATCGGCATGACCAACCTCGCCCATGTCCGCCATCACGAAACAGACCGCCTCGCCGCCATTGCGGAAATCCTCTTGTCCCTCGGCGTCACGGTCGAGGAGGGGGACGATTGGGTCCGGGTCCATCCCGCCTGCGGATCGCTCCCAGCCGCAACCATTGGCTCCCGTGGCGATCACCGCATTGTCACCGCGTTTTCGTTGCTCGGTCTCGCCGCCGACGGCATAACCATCACCGATGCGGCAGCCGTTTCCAAAACCTTTCCCGGATTCTTCCGCATGCTGCGGTCGGTCGGGGCGTCTTTCGAATAACACGGTTCCGCCGGCGAGGCTGCGACAGCCCGTCGCCGGCGGTTCCAGAGAATTATTATCCAACCCGCTCCACCGCGCTCGCTTCCAGCTTGTCTTCGAGCTTCTGCAATTCGCCCACCAGCCGCTTGCGCAGGTCTTCGGCGTGGGGGTTGCCGTTTTCGATGGTGAGGAACAGGTCCCACGAGTCCGACAGCACGATGGAGGCGAACTCCTGCAGTTTTTCGTAGGCTCGGGTGGCCATGGTGGACGGTTCGAGGCCGATTTCCCGCAAGGCCCGGCTCATGAAGTGGGTCATGGCCTGGACCTTGGCCATTTCGCGGTCGTGGGTGTCTGGGTCTGTTTTCAGGACCAGAAGCCGGAGCGAATCGGTCAGGAAGTCGCAGACCTTGTAGTAACGTTCCCGCCCGATACGCACCGGGCACAAGGCGACCCGCAGGCTGGCGATACCGTTCTTGCCCGATTGCGGGCCGAAGAGCGGGTGGCAGCCAAGCAGTTCGGCGTGTTCGGGGATGACCCGCCCGAGAATTTCCAGCGGCCTGACCTTGACCGACGTAACGTCCACCACCAGCGCGCCCGCGCGGATGTGCGGCGCAGCCAGGACGGCGGCGTCTTCGAGGCTTTCCAGCGGCACGGCGAAGACGACGATATCGCACGACGCGGCGGCGGCGAGGCTGCCCGGCTCAAACGCTTCCGCGCCGTCGCGGGCCAGGAGGTCGGGGGAGGGCATGGCGTTGTCATACCCGACGAGCCGGTAATACGGGGACAGGTGCTTGACCATGAATCTGCCAAATGCGCCGAGTCCGATGATACCGAGGCTTTTCTTCCCGTCTGCCATTGCCATGTCCTTTACAAAGATGAACCGGGGACGACCCGGAAACAAAAAAACCGGCCAGAGTCAGGCCGGTCGGAAAAAGGTGAGAGAGGGTGCTGTTATCAACTAGGCATCTCTGTCCCGTTTCCTTCCGGAAGGGAATCCAAAATACCAGCGATAAAAGTAGCGCGCGCCCGATTGCATGTTTTGTCGTCCAAATAAACTGCAGATAAAAAATCCGGCCCGGGTCGGGCCGCGAAGCAGGAAAAAACATATACACAATTGTGGCGCAAATGCAACGAAAAAAATGCGGCATACCGCTTGGCTTCGGTATGCCGCCGCGTTGGGTGGGGGAGAAGGAGATGGAGTTTGCCCACACGCGTTGACTGGTGTCCCGAAGGCCGCACTCCGGACGGCGGTCGGGTAGCTTTTGGTCGTTTGGAGGATGCGCACAGCCACCGGTGTTGCGGTATTTCCCGTTTCTGGCGACCTTTGCATCACCCTTACACCTCAAGCTGTCGGGCTTGACCAAATCCCCTTTTCTCGCTTTCAGGGAGGGAAAAGCGAGTCTCCCGATTCCCTACTGGTTAGTGGCTTCCTTCGCGCCGGTCTTACAGTTTTTTCGGATAATCTGAAAAAAATCCGAAAAATTACGCCTCGTCCTCCCGGTCCGCGACCCGCCTGTCCCCGAGCTTTGCCTCGATGGCGGCCGCGAGACTGCCGTCGGCGACCAGGTTTTCCAGCGCGGGAATCGTTTCGACGACCAGGTCGGAGCAATAGCGCACCACCCAATTCAGGGTCAGCCCCGACACGCACACGACCAGCGACCCGGCGTGGTGGGCGTTCCACAGTTCAATCGCCGTGCCCATGCTCGCCTCCGGAACAAATGCCACCAGGACGTCGCAGCGGCCCGCCCGGTCCATCAGGTCGAAAAAGGCGGCGCTGGCGCGGGCGTCGTCGTATTCGATACTGTCCGGGTATTCCTCGACCGGGTCGAACACTTCGGAACCGGGAAAGGCCCTTTTCAAAAGTGTGCCGATTTCCACCCGATAGTCCTGCGGGTGGCAGGTGTCGGGCAGGGATCCCTGGATAATGCCGGCGATAAAAAAGCGTAAAGGTTTGGACACGAACACTCCCTTCCTTATATAATGAGGTTCGGCCACTTTACACCGTAATTCCGCCCCGGGCAACAGGAAAACACGCTCCCTCCCCGTCCGGAGGGGACAGGATTCTTACGAGAACCGGGGGGTTCCCAAGGAGAATGCATGCCAGTCAAACCCGTTGTCCTGATCATTCGCGACGGCTGGGGCTACAACCCCAATCCGCGCGGCAATTCCGTCTTCACCGCCCAGACCCCGGTCGTCGACCGCCTGAAGGCCAGGTATCCCTGGACCCTCCTGGACGCCTCCGGCGAAGCGGTCGGCCTGCCCGACGGCTACCAGGGCTCGTCCGAAGTCGGCCACCTCAACATGGGTGCGGGCCGCATCGTCATCCAGGAGTTGAAGCGCATCGACGACGGCCTCCGCGACGGCTCCCTCTTTTCGACCGAGCAGTGGTCGCGCGTCGTTGACAACTGGAAGCAGAACAACAGTTCTCTCCACCTCCTGGGCCTGCTGCAGGACGAAGGCGTCCACGCCCACCAGGAGCACCTGTTCAAGATCATGCGCCGCGCCCGGCAGGATTATCCCGAGGGCAGGGTGGTTATCCATCCGTTCCTCGACGGCCGCGACACGCCGCCCCGGTCGTCGGCGGAATATATCGCCAAACTGCTGAAAGTTATCGACGAAATCGGCAACTGCGTCATCGGCACCTGCATGGGCCGCTACTACGCGATGGACCGGTCGAAGAACTGGGCGCTGACTGACGAAGCCTACGCCGCCATCGTCTCGGCCAAGGGCCGCCCGGGTAAGGACATCCTCTCCGCCGTTAAGGAATCGTACGCCAAGGACAAGACCCCCGACGGCACCGAGATGGTGGACGAGTACATCCCGCCCTATATACTCGGCGATTACGCCGCCGTCAAGGACGGCGACTCCGTCCTCCACACCGACAACCGTCAGGACCGCGCCATCCAGTTGACGATGGCCTTTGTCGACCCCGACTACGCCGGCACCCTGTCGGCAAAGCCGAAGGTGGTTTATGTCGGCCTGACCCGGTATTACGACAGCTTCCCGTACTTCATGCTGGGCGCGATGGGCGCCGACGGCGGCATGGACAACCTGCTGGGCGAAGTGGTGGCGAAGCACGGCCACAAGCAGCTTCGCATCGCCGAGACGCAGAAGTTCCGCCATGTGACGTCGTTCTTTAACGGCAAGTCCACCACCCCGTTCGAGAACGAGGACCAGGTGGAGGTGAAAGGCCGCTTCGACCCCGCCACCTTCGCGTCGCATCCCGAGATGGAAGCGGAGATCGTCACCGATGAACTGCTGAAGCGCATCAAAGACAACCCGTACAAAATGATCGTCGTCAACTACGCCAACGGCGACATGGTCGGTCATACCGGCGACCCGGCCGCGGCGAAGAAGGCGGTCGAGACGGTGGACGCCTGCCTTGGCCGTCTCGTTCCCGCCCTGCTGGAGCTGGACGCCGACATCCTCATCACCGCCGACCACGGCAATGCCGAGCAGATGGTGGATTACGAGACCGGCATGACCAAGACCAGCCACACGCTTTTCCCGGTCGAATGCATCTATGTCGCCAAGGACAGTTGGGACAAGCACCTGAAGGAGCGCGGCAAACTCTCCGACCTCGCCCCCACCATGTTGAAGCTCATGGGTCTGCCGGTACCGAAGGAAATGTCCGCAGACGTCTTGATAAAGGATTAGCCCTATGGATTTCTTTGAAACGATCCGCTCCCGCCGTTCCATCCGCGAGTTTACGGACGAACGGGTCGACAGCAAAGACATCGAAACGTGTCTGGAGGCGGCCCGTCTCGCACCCAGCGCCACCAATTCGCAGCCGTGGCGGTTCCTCGTCGCCCGGTCGGCCGAGGTCCGCTCGGCCATAGCCGAAGCGGGGTATAATCAGCCCTGTCTTCGGCAAGCGCCGGTCATCACGGTGCTGTTGGGCGATCGCGGCGTCTATAAAAAGCGTCTCCGTCGCGCCAAGGAACTTGCCGACCTCGGTGCGGTCTCGGCCGAGACCCTGGCCACGGTGGAAAAGCGCTATGGCGAAAAGCCTGAAAACGCCCGCGAACTGAACGACATCGCCATCCGCATGAACTGCATGCTGGCCGGCGAGCATTATGTCCTGGCCGCGGCGGCGCTGGATCTGGGGTGCTGCTGGGTCCAGTTGTTCGACGCCGAAAAATTGTCCGAGGCGTTGTATCTCGACCCGAAGTACAATTTCCCCGTGGCCCTGCTGCCGACCGGCCACGCCAAGGGCGCGATGCCGGAACGGCGGCCGCGCTACGGCATCTCCGACATCGCCTGGAAGGACGAGATGGGCATGCCGTGGGTAGCCGGGACGGCCTGATACCGAATAAAACGCATAATGTGATATGACGGTAAATGGGTGTGTGGGAGTCTGTATGAAAACATTTATCCTTCACGATGGAGAAAAGGGGCGCGCCATGTCAGATGAGTTGACCAATACCGATTCGGAAAGCTATTATTCCCTCGTTCCCGAGGCCGGCATGATGCTGGTTGGAGACGACATCATCAATTTGCGCAAGGTCGCGCTGATCCGCAAGCAGGGCGACAAGACCCTGGTATATTACGGCGGCGTCTCCGAGCCGGTCGCGTTGCCGGGCCGGGCCTTCGACGAAATCCGCGACGCGGTTTTCGCCATCGACGATCTCGACGACGACGAAGAGGATTTCGACGAAGAATAAGGCGGTACTTCGCAGGATATGATCAAGGCCCGGCGTCCGCGCCGGGCCTTCTTATGTGCCAGTCATCCATGCAACGCTATCCCCACTCACCCAAACAACCGCCACAGCCCCGCGTACACCGCCGCCATCGCCAACAACATCGCCGCCGGCCGGGCCAGCTTGTATACAGGCTCCCCGCCATGCTGGTTTTGAAATACTCGTTCGTGACAATCAGACACACATGAATGGGGCTCAGCATCATCCCCACAAAACCGCTGGTATAGCCGATGACAATGGTGGAAAACAACCCGGCCGCCCCCGGCCCCGCCAACGACAGCACCACCGGAAAACTCGCGCCGATATAGCCGACGGTGATCCCGGTTGTCAATCCGGAGATAAACGGAATCAGCACAACGAGGAGCAGCGCGGGAATCCCGTAATGGTCCAGTTCCAGCCGCACCGTCTCCATAAGAAGCGTCCCGTCCGGCAGCTTCGCCTCGATAAACGCGCCGTACAGCCGCGCCAACACGATGATGAGGACAAGCCCAAGCGACCGCATCGAGGTAACGGTCTGTATCCAGACGGCACGGCTCGCCGGCCGCTGCCACTGCAGCATCGCGAGGCCGCACGCCACCCCGATGGCCATCGGCAGATAGCGGTTGACCCTGGCGACGGACGGCAACAGCACCAGGATGGCGGCATAGACGACGATAACGGTCGGGGTCGGCACGATCAGCGGCAGGAACGACTTGTCGTCCGCACCCTTGGGGTTGGCCTTGCCCTGGGGAGTGAATCGGAGCAAGCACACGTACCCGGCCAACACGGCCGCGAAGAACAAGGGTAACATCACCAGAACGAACTTCCAGATCGGCACGCCCGACATATCGACGGCCAGGAGCATCCCGGGATAGAGCGGCCACCAGAATTCCCACACGTGACGAAACCAATAGTTTATTTCGGTCTTCTGTTTTGGCGTCAGTTCCTTGTCGGTATCGGCGTCGTCGACGAGTGGGCAGGAGAACAACGCCCCGGCCGGCATCGGCAGGAGGCCGACGACGGCGGGCAGGGCGGCCAGGATGGCCCGCTTGGACAACCGCGCCTTTAGGCTGATTGCCAAGTCTTTCATAATGCCGGCCTGCGACATCAGGGATGACAGCCAGATGACCCCGGCGATGACAAAGGCGAGAAAGAGCATGTCGAGGGAGAGGACGCGGTCCGCCGTAATCGTGGCGATGGACTCGGCCGACTGGCCGGTCCACACCGCCAGCAGGAGCATGCCGCCCAGTAACGCCACGTCGAGGCGCTTCGTCAGCTTCTGGAAGACAAGAATGGCGAAAAGGGAAATGATGATGCGGAACAGATACGGGAACGAAAACAGGAAGTCCATGGCTGTGCCTTGCGAGGAGTAAAAAATCCGCCCCGGATGTTCCAGGGCGGTAGAGAAATAGGACGTATTCCGGAAAATTATCGGGGCGTCATGCGGTAGGGGCGTTCCTCGTACCGATAGCTCGGATCGAGGAACGAGCCGCGCTCCATCGACGCCCGCACCCAGCGGTTGATCTCGTCCAGCACCGCTTCGGCGCTCTTGAAGCCGGGCTGTTTCGCCATCTCGTCGAACTTCATCTTGACGATGCGGTCCGCCGCCTTGTTGATGGACAGGGCCAGGACCGGTTCCTTCTTGATCTGTTCCACCACTTCGGTCAGGGACGCGATGGCGGTGTTCAGGGTCGCGAGGGTGTTCGGCAGCGCCTGCGGTTCGATGTTGCCGGTGATCAGCTTGACGTTGCCGGCGACGGCGCGCAGGTCGACCGACAGGTCGGAGACATTGACGAGCATGGTATCCATGGCGGCGCGGCGTTCGGCCAGGAGGGCGGTGACGGTGTTGATGTTGCCGATGGCGCCCCGGAGATCGGTGGCGAATTCGGGGTTGCCGATGGTGTTGTTGATGGCGCTGCGGGCATCGGTGACGCCGGCGTTGACGTTGTCGATGGTGTCGTTCGCCTTGGCGACGGTGACCTTGGTCCCCTCGACCACCTCCTTGATGGTGGCGATGGTCTCGGTCACCGGCTGGACGGCGGCGCGGAAGTCCTCGATAGTGCCCTTGGCGACGTCGGCGATTTCCAGGGCCGAGTCGGTGACCTTTTCGATGTCGTCCGTCACCTTCTCGACCGAGCCTTTCAGGGTCTCGGAGAGTTGCGCGACGTTGGCGCTGGCGAGTTCGATATTGTCGATAACGCTCTGGCCGCGCTGCAACAGCAGGTTGGCCTGGTAGGCGACGGCGTCGATGTTGACCGCCATCGACTTGAGGCTGCGGCGGAATTGGGCGTCGCCGACGATGTCGTTCAGGTTGGTCGTCAGGATGGTGAGCTGGTCGCCGAATTCGTTGACCTTGCTGAGCATTTCCGAAAGATCCGGGAGCGGCGAACTCTCCAGCCGTTCCGCCTCGGCGACGGTGGCGGAGCGACGGATGGTCTGGGCCGATTTGCCGGGGATGATGTCCATGAAGGCGTCGCCGACCAGGCCGGCGGTGGAGACTTTTGCGGTACTGCCCTTGGGGAGGAGGCGGTCTTCGTCGATGTCGAGGACGATTTCCATGTCGGTCCCGCCCGGGCGCAACTGGATGCTGGCGACGCGGCCGATTTGGAACCCGCCCAGCTTGACCGGCGCGCCTTCCTTGAGGCCGCCGATGTTGGTCATATTGACGACCACACGGTAGTGGCTGCCGAGGATGGAGCTGGAGTTGCCCCACGCCATCAGCATGACGATGAGGATGATGACGCCCGCGATAATGGTCGCGCCAATGGCCAGTTCCATGGTTGCCGTCGACTTTCTTCCCGCCATTCCTGACTCCTCCGCGTCCGGCCGCAGCCGCCGCTCTATAATGGTCGTCGCGCGTTCGTCTTACGCGACTGTCTGAATCGGTCCGTCCGCTTCGCCGCGCACGAATTGCCGGATCATCCTGTCCATTTCCGTCGCGTTGTCGGGCAGGGACCCCTGACCCAGGCTGCGGTACAGTTCCGGCGGGCCATCCCCGACAATGGAGCCGCCGTAGAGCATGATTATCCGGTCCGCCACCTTTTCGGCCACATGCATGTCGTGGGTGACGACGATGGAAGTGACGTCCGTGTCCTTAAGACTTTCGTGGGTCTCGAGGATAAGGTCGGCGATGGCGTCGGACATGATGGGGTCCAACCCCGTCGTCGGCTCGTCGTACAGGATGACTTCCGGCCGGGTGGCGATGGACCGGGCCAGTGCCGCCCGCTTTTTCATCCCGCCCGAAAGTTCCGACGGCATCTTGTCCTCGGTGCCGGGCAGGCCCACCTGCCGCAGCCGTTCGGAAACGATGGACATGATCTTGTCTTCGTCGCGTTCGCCCATCGAGCGCATCGGAAAGGCGACGTTTTCCCCCACGGTCATCGAGTCGAACAGCGCGCCGCCCTGGAACAGCATGGCCATGCGCCGGCGCATGCCGCCCAGTTCCTGGTTCGACATGGCGCTCAATTTTTGCCCAAAGGCGTAGACTTCGCCCTCGTCCGGGTCGAGGAGGCCCAGCATCAGCCTGAGGGTCACGCTCTTGCCCGTGCCGGACGGCCCGATAATGACCAGGGTTGTGCCCCGTTCGACATCGAGGCTCAGGCGTTTGACCGGCTCGATGCGCTTCTGGCCCGAGCCAAAGCCCTTGGACACCTTGTCCAGACGGATGACGACCTCGCCCTTCCGGCTGGTCGCGGCGGGCGGCGGCGTTGGCTCGTGGCCGTTCCCTTTTCCAAGCGTTTCCAAGTCATCCGCCGACATGCAGCGTTTCTCCCGGGGGTTGCGGCGCGGCTACCAGCCCGCACCGACCATATGGCGAATCCATCCGCTCACCGCCAGCAACACCGAATCGATGTAATAGGCGATAGTGTCCCACACCGGCTGGAAGTAGTACAGGAGGATGGACATTATCAGGTTCAGAATCAGGATGGCGATGCAGCACGCCACGTTGGCGGTGGTGGTTGCCTTACCCACGCCCTCAGCCCCGCCCGCCGTCTTCAGGCCGTTCCGGCAACAGATCAGCGCCACCGCCAGCCCGAAAATGAACGCTTTCGACAATCCCTGGACATAGTCGTAGGGAATCATCCATTCCTTAATCTGCGAAATCTGGAAATGCCACTCCGCGCCCATGATGAAGACGGTCATGAACAACCCGGCGACGACACCAATCAGCATGGCGAAGGCGGTCAGGACCGGGGTCATGAAAAACAGGCCCAGCACCCGCGGCAACACCAGGAAGTAGACGGGGTCGGTGCCCATGATGTCAAGGGCGTCGATCTGTTCCGTCACGTTCATGGTGCCGAGTTCGGCCGTCATGGCACAGCCGACCCGGCCAGCCAGCATCAGTCCGACCAGCACCGGCCCGAGCTGCCATATCTGCGCCTTGGCGACGATGGCTCCTGTCCAGCTTTCGACCCCGAGGGGGGCAAACTGGTTATACGACGTATAGGCCAGCACCGCGCCCGTGAACGCGCCGGTGATAAGAACGACAGGAATACTCTGCACGCCGATAAAATAGAACTGGCGGACCGTCTCCGCCTTCGACGGCAAACTTTTCGTCAGCCAGCGGAGGCATTGGAGCAGGAGGATGATAATTTCGCCGATGCCCCGCAGGCCGTCGGATACGGTCTTGCCCAGTCCTGTAACAAAATTGAGCATGGTAACAGTCGGTTCCGTAATACGATAGGAGTTGAAACGGCCGACCGAAGCGTGGCCGGCAATCGGACAACTCATCTATTTTGTACGGGATCGGCCGAAGTTTGGCAAGGAAAAAGCCCCGTCGGGGTGGCGCATTCGGCAGAACAGCGGCTATATGGGATAACCGAGACAGTGCGGAGCCCTAGATGAATTTCCGCGTGCTCCAGTTGGCGAACAGTCCCGCCTGCCAGCGTTCCATTTCCCCGCCGAAGATGAGCGAGCGGTCGACGGCGCGGATGACGGCGGCCAGGTCCTGGGTGGCGGTGTTCAGGTTGTCGTTGATGATAAGGAAGTCGTATTCGCTGATACGCTGCATCTCCCCCTCGGCGATGGCGAGCCGGTTTTCGATATCGGTCTGGCTTTCGGTGCCGCGCCGTTCGAGCCGGCGGCGAAGTTCGACCGGGGTGGGGGGGATGATAAAGACAAAGATGGCGTTCGGGAAAAAGAACTTCACCGACTCGGCCCCGTCGACCTCGATGACCAGCAGCACCACGCCTCCACGGGCCAGTTCGGCTTCGAGGGCTTTGCGGGGCACGCCGTAGAGGTTCCCGTTGAATTCGGTGTATTCGAGGAATTCGCCCGCCTCAACCATGGCGGTAAAGTCTTCCCGCGTCAGGAAGAAGTAGTCCACCTGGTCCTTTTCGCCCGGGCGCGGCGCGCGGGTCGTGGCGGTGACGGCGCGGCGCGCGTTGCCGGGGATGGTGGCGATAAGGTTCTCCACCAGCGTGCTCTTGCCGCTCCCTGCCGGGCCGGAGACAACCACCAGAAGGCCTTCGCGATTGGGCATCGATCTTCCTTGCAACGGGATTGATAATGAACAATGAACATTGAACAATTGTGGGAATTCCCGGCACCCTGTAATGGATCCCGTTTGCTCCCGCTTACGATTAAAATGTGTGGTTTTACCGCAATTGTTATTTGTTAATTATTAATTGTTAATTTGTGAGGAGCGTGCGGTTACACCAAGTTAGCACATTGCTCTTTGATTTTTTCAACCGCCAGCTTCGCCTTCACCGCTTCCTGGACGATCTCTGTGTCGTTAGTCTTTGACGCAGTGGTATTAATCTCCCGCAAAAACTCCTGCGCCAGAAACTCCAGCCGCTTGCCGATTTCGCCCCCCTTCGCGCGGGCGTGCCGGTATTGCCCGAGGTGGCTGG
>JAJQBO010000187.1 GCA_021203245.1 Planctomycetaceae bacterium | reverse complement strand
TGGCGGGTTGACCCGGTACGTGTTCCGGCCCGACCCGCCCCAAGATCTTTGACAAGTGAAGAGTCACACCAGGGCAGGCACGTGCTCAACCACCGCTTTCGCCTTTGCGCCGGGAACCAGCCCGACGAAGAACGGCTGCCGCAGCTTGTTGCCGGTCGTCCAGGCCATAAACCCGACCCGCGCCACCAGCCGGGGCGTGACCCAGGTCGCGCCGGCGCTGCCGGGCGGCAGGGCGACGTCGAACGGGTTCCGGGCCGCCCGGGGGAGGCGTTTGATGGCGCGGTATTCATCCCGGTCCCGGCCGAGGGTGACCCGGCCCTTGTAGGCGAGGACGCCGTCGGCCCGGTACTGGCCGAGAACAAGGCTCACCACCGCCGCCTTGGCGTTGTCCACCACGCCGCAGACGACGAATTCGTCCTCGAGCCAATGCTTAATCTTGACCCAATCCTTGGTCCGCTTGCCCATGCGGTAGACGCTGTCGCGGCGCTTGCCGATAATGCCTTCCATTCCCTGCTGTTTGACGATTTCGAAAAAGTCCACGCCCCGCTCGTTGACCGCCCGCGACACGGCGACGCGGCCGCCTTCATGCACGACCGACAGGAGGCGTTCACGTCGGCGGTCGAGCGGTTCGTCCGTCACCTGGCGGCCGTCCTGGTAGAGGATATCGACCGCGACATAGGTGGCGGGTTTTTCCCGCGACAGGCGCTGGATGGCGAGGGGGTGTTTGGTAGCCCAGCGGCTTTTTATGCCTTCGAAGTCGTCCTTCGACCCCGAGCCGACCACCAGTTCGCCGTCGAGGATGCACTTGCCGTCCACCCGGTCGTGCAGGCCGGCGAGTTCGGGAAAGTTGGGCAGGATGTGGCGGCCGTGGCGGTTGATGAGCACGGTGGACGCGCCGTCGACATAGGCGAGGCTGCGCTCGCCGTCGACCTTGAGTTCGAACAGGTAGTCGGGCGAATCGAACGGGCCTTCGTCGCGGCCGATAAGCATCGGTTTGGCGAGGTGGTTGTCGAAGATGTCCATCAGGTGCCGACCTTCTGCGCCCTGCCCCGCCGCGCCGCCGGCGCGGCCTTGGCCGCCGGTTTGCGGCTGCGGGCCGGTTTCTTGGCGTCGAGGTGGAGTTCGTCCACGCTCGCCTTGAGGGCGTCCATGAGGTTGATGACGTTGTTGCCGGCCGACTCTTTCGGCAGGGCGATTTCGCGGCCTTCAATCTTGCTTTCGATCAGGTCGCGGAGCCGCTTCTGGTAGTGGTTTTCGAACGCCGCCGGCTCGAACGGCTTTTCCATCCCCGAGACGATGCAGTCGGCCATCTCCATTTCCGCCGGGTTCATTTCGGGGCGGACGCTCGTCTTCGGCATGGCCCTGACCTCGTCGTCGTAGTACAGGGTTTGCATAAGGATGCCGTCGTCCTCCGGAATGAGCGCGAGGACGACCTCGTTCGAACCCATCACGGTATGGCCGATCGCCACCTTGCTCCGGTTGAGCATGGTGCGTCGGAGCAGTTCGAACGCCTTTTCGCCGCCCTTCTGCGGCGCGACATAATAAGCCCGCGCGTAGTAGACGGGGCTGATTTCCCGGACCTCGGAAAACTGGAGAATCTGGATGCTCTTGTCCTTCTCCGTTTTCACCTTTTCGAAATCCTCGTCCGTCATGACCACGTACTTGTCCTTGTCGTACTGGTAACCCTTGACGATATCCTCGTTGGCAATTTCCTTGCCGGTGGCTTCGTCGAATTTCTTGTAGCGGATGCGGCCGTTCGAATGTTTCGACAACTGGTTGAAGCGGATGTCGTTGTCCTGGGTGGCGGTATAGATATCCACGGGAATATAGACCAGGGCGAAGGAAATCGCGGCTTTCTGCGCAACCGGAGACATGGCGGCCCTCTCAAAAAACGGTTCCCCCACGGGCCGGCAACGGTGCGCCATTGGGACGCCGCGCTGTCCGACACTACTCATTGTTTTTCCGACCAGCCGGTCATGCGCGTGAAAGACGATGTTTTATCCGAAGGGTGGGCCGTCCTGCGCGTTAAGACACTTGATAAGACGGCCGCGCGGCGGCCTCATTAATTGTCCCAGGAGCGTTTTATGAATACAGACACGTTTGCCATACAGAACCCTGTCGATGAATACCGCAGCGAAGGCTATGAAAAGCAGCGCCAGCCGTTCCCCGGCCTGCAACGGGAGATGGAACCGGTGCCGGACAGCGGCGAAGCGACCTACACGGGAAGGGGCCGCCTGCAGGGCCGCAAGGCCCTGGTCACCGGCGGCGATTCCGGCATCGGCCGCGCCGTCGCCATCGCCTATGCCCGCGAAGGCGCGGATTTGGCCATCAATTATCTGCCGAGCGAGGAGGCGGACGCGCAGGACTTGAAAAATTTGCTCGAAGGCGAAGGGCGGAACATCACCCTCATCCCCAGCAACCTGGCGGACGAGCATTTCTGCATCAAGCTGGTCGACCGCGCCTTCGACGCCATGAAGGGGTTGGACATCCTCACCCTGGTGGCGGGGAGGCAGGTGGCGACAAAAAGCATCGAGGAAATCACCACGGATCAACTCGAGGAGGTCTTCGCCGTCAACGTCTATTCGTTGTTCTGGATAATCAAGCAGGCCCTGCCGCTGTTCCCCGAAGGGGCGAGCATTATCACCACCTCGTCCATCCAGGCCTTCGATCCGAGCGCGACGCTCCTGGACTACGCCGCGACCAAGGGCGCGATCAAGGCCTTTACCCAATCCCTCGCCAAGCAGCTTGCGCCCCGTGGCATCCGCGTCAACGCCGTCGCGCCCGGCCCCATCTGGACGCCGATACAGGTATCGGGCGGCCAGTTGCTGGAAGCGTTGCCGGAGTTCGGCCAGGACACGCCGCTGAAGCGTTCCGGCCAGCCGGCGGAGTTGGCCGGCATCTACGTCTTCCTCGCTTCGCAGGAATCGTCATACGTGACGGCGCAGTTTTTCGGCGTCACCGGGGGAAAGACGCTGGCGTAACAAAAAGCTAGCGCCAAATGCACAGCCCCCGGCGCGACGGCCGGGGGGCTGGTTTTAATCAAGAAGGAGCCACCTACCCCAAACGTCACCCCGGCGGGCATACACCCATCAGGGCAAAAAACGGGCGGTTCGGCCGGGGTCCACGGCCCCGAACAGCCAATGCACCATTCGCTTCCGACCGATTGAGTGTGGTGCCTTCGCTGGTAATCCCCGTGGACCCCGGCCGAACCGCCCGCTTCCATCGCTGGTGAAAGGCCGCCCGCCGGGGTGACGAATGGGGGTGGGTGAACGGTTCACATCTTCACCGCGCCACGCGCGCCCCCTGATTGATCCGGTTGAACATGCCGTACAGCTTTTCCTCCTGCAGGATTGCCTGGATGGCGTCGTTCATGCCCGACAGGTGGCGGTGGATTTCATTCCGGGCGCGGTCGGGATCGCGCCGTTCGATAGCTTCGACGATGTCCCGGTGCTCCTCCAGCAGCGTCCCCTCGGGACGGCAGAAACGGTAAATCGACTTGAGGCCCTTTATCCGGTCGACCTCGGCCTTGGCCGAATCGACCAGCCGCTTGGCGTTGGGAAGATCGGCGACCAGAAACATGACGGCGTGGAATTCGTTGTCGAGGATGTAAAACGCGTCGTTGTCGCCCTGTTCGACGCAGCGCTCCTGTTCGGCCAGTTCGTCCCGCAGGGCGGCGATGGCGTCTGGGCCGCCGTTCCGGGCCAGGTGTTCGGCGCAGGCCGATTCCAGGGAGGTGCGGATAAAATAACCCTTGAAGGCGCGCTTGAGATCAATGGGGGAAACGTAGGTGCCGATCTTCGGCACGATGTCCACCAGGTTTTCCTCTGCCAGGCGGATAAACGCCTCCCGGACCGGCGTCTTGCTCACGCCCAGGCTGACCGCCACATCCTTTTCCGGCAGGAACTGGTTGGGCATGAGGTGCAGGTTGACGATAAGGGAGCGGAGCGCCCTGTAGACCTGCTGGGTCAGGGTGCCGTCGCCGTCCAGGCGCACCTTGGCGAGCACTTCGCCAACAGGCGCTTCGTTCAGTTCGGACGGCGGGGCGATGGTCTCGGCGACGAGGTCGAGCTTTTCCATGATGGTCTCCCGGGTGCGGCTGCCGCGCTCCAGCGGCGATTCTACCGCGCCAGCCAGCCGCCGTCCATGGCGATGGTGAAGCCGTGCATATAATCCGACGCCGGCGAGGCCAGGAACACGGCAGCGCCCGCCATGTCCCGCGGCGTGCCCCAGCGTCCGGCGGGAATGCGGTCGAGGATGGCGTTGTAGCGTTCCGTGTCGTTCCGGAGCGCCTCCGTGTTGTTCGTCACCATGTAGCCGGGCGCGATGCCGTTGACGTTGATGTTGTACTTGGCCCATTCGCAGGCGAGCAGCCGGGTCAGGCCGAGGACGGCGTGTTTCGACGAGGTATAACTCGGAACCCGAATGCCGCCCTGGAACGACAGGAGCGAGGCGATGTTGATGATCTTGCCGCCGCGGCCCTGCTTGATAAACACCTTGGCCGCGGCCTGGCACAGGAAAAAGACCGACTTGATGTTGGTGTTCATCACGTCGTCCCAGTCCTTTTCGGTAAAGTTTATGGAATCCTCGCGGCGGATGATGCCGGCGTTGTTGACGAGGATGTCCAGCCCGCCGAAATGCGCCACCGCCGCGTCGATGACGCCCGCCGTCACCGAGGGGTCGGAGAGGTCGGCCTTGATGGGGAACGATTCCCCGCCCGCCGCGTCGATCATCCGCATCGTCTCGTCCATGGCCGAGCGCCCGACCAGGGCCACCTTCGCGCCCGCCTCGGCCATTGCGACAGCCATTCCCTGCCCCAGGCCGGTATTGGCGCCGGTCACGGCGGCGATCTTTCCGGTGAGTTTGAACATGTCGAGAATCATAGCGTCCTCCATCAGGTGGGAAGTATGACTTTGGCCTTGCGCGTGCCGGGCCGCTTGCGGTTCAGGAAGGTGAACAGTTCCCACAGGTCGCCTTCGGGACAGAGTCCGTCCAGGAGATCCTCAAACCGGCCCATATGCCTGCGCATCGCCGCCCTGGCGCCGTCGGCGTCGTGGCGCACCACGGCGTTGACGAGATCGGCGTGATCGGTGTGGAATAGCCGCAGGTCCGGCGGGAAATGGCGGTGCAGGTTGATGACCCGGTCGATTTCGAAGCGGGCGGCATCGATGAGTTTTTTGGCGTCGGGGAGGTCTGCCATCTCGAACAGGGCGGCGTGGAAGTCCTCGTTGACGGCGTGGTAGCCGTCGCGATCGCCGGCGGCAAGACAGCGTTCGCTCCTGGCCAGCAGGGTGCGCAATCGGCTGGCGTCGTCCATCCCCGACGTCTGCGCCGCCTGCCAGGCGCAGGACGATTCGAGAGAGGCCCAGATGAACAGCCCCTCGCGGGCGCGGTCGGGATCGATGGGGGCGACGTAGGTGCCGCTCTTCGGCACGATGCGGACGATGCCGTCCTCGGCCAGGCGGATGAACGCTTCGCGGACCGGGGTCTTGGAGACGTCCATGCCGGCGGCGACGTCCTTTTCCGAAAGGAACTGGTTGGGGAGAAGCCGCAGCGCGACGATCAGGCCGCGGAGCAGGCGGTAGACCTGCCCGGTCAGGGTGCCGTCGCCGTCCAGGGTGGAACCGGCGAGCACCTCCTGGACTGGCTGGGCGTTCTGGAATTCGGCAAGCAATTCGGTCGGCGGAGCCATCGCGGTCCTGTTCCGTGGGCTGGGGGTGTTCAACTGACTACAACAAATATATCAGGTACAGCGGCCATAGTCAAAAGCTTTTTGCCTGCCGTAGCGCCGGCAACGGTCTATCTGCGCGGGATAACTCCAAATAAGCGGCGGTTTTGGAAAATTCGTACCGGGAAATGAAAAATTCCACTTGACCGATCTAATATACTTGATATAGTGTAAGTAGATATACGGATGATACCCAAACGCACGTGAGCCTTCCCCATACGATCCTTTGCGCCCTGCACCTATCCCTTTCCACAGCGGAACACGCCACCCGTCCGCCACATGGAGATCGCGCAATGTTTATCCACGATGATCAATGCACCGAGACCGTCCTCGACAACGGCGTCGTCCGGAAAATCAAGGGCTTCCTCCCCGATCTGATGCTGGTGGAGCTGATTTGGAAAAAAGGCCAGACCGGCGCCGTCCACCACCATCCCCATCGCCAGGCCGGTTATGTGGTCCAGGGATCGTTCGAGGCCGACGTGGAGGGAGAGAAGACCGTCCTCCGCGCCGGCGACTGCTACTACACCACCGCCGACCAGCCCCACGGCCTCGTCGCCCTCGAGGACGACAGCGTCCTCCTGGACGTCTTCACGCCCATGCGGGAGGATTTCGTCAAATAACCGCACCCACCCAAGGAGAGTCAAGTCCAAAATGTGGTGTAAAATACCTCCAGACAATTTATACAGGGAT
>JAJQBO010000212.1:912-6422 GCA_021203245.1 Planctomycetaceae bacterium | reverse complement strand
GGATAGGATATCCGGTTTGTCGCCAAAAGTTGAGGAGATGTGCAATGCGGAAGTTCATGACTTGTCTGGTCCTTGCCGTCGTCGCGGCATCAGGCTTCGCCATGGCCGGCGAAGCGCCCCAGGCGCCCGAAACCAAGCGGATTGGTATAGTCTATATCCAGCAGGTGTTCAAGAATTACAAGTATGCGACAGATACGGAAGAGCGCATCAAGGCCACCTTTACCCCCGAACAACAGCGCATCGAAGGCGAGATCGGCCGCGTCCAGCAGATGGAACGGGATCTCCAGAACAACCCCCTCAAGGCCCCCGGCTCCGCCGCCTGGCGCAAGTCGATGATGGAAATCGAAGGCGTCAAGGTCGAGGTCCAGGCCATGCAGGAGGAATTCGGCAAGCGCGTCCGCGAGGAAGAAGCCGCCTTCTGGATGAACATGTACAACGCCTTCCAGCGCGCCTGCAGGATTCTCGCCGAATACTACAACTACGACATCATCATCGCCGCGCCGGACCCGGCCCTGTCCGAAGAAGCCATCAAGGCCATGGACCCGATGGCGATTCAGCAGGAAATCCTCATGCGCCGCGTCCAGTACGTCCATGACCGCGCCAACCTTACCGTCTCCATCACCGAACTCCTGAACCACCGCTACGCCGAACACCTCCGCGACCCGGGCAAAAACCCGACGCTGTAGGTGCGAATTTTTGCATGAAATGGCCGGGGCGCTCCTGAGGAGCGCCCCATCATCTATAGCGGAAAGTCATTACTGGTCACAATATCCGTTTCACTTACTCCAATCGTCACCCCGGCGGTGCAGCGTGGAACCGGGCGAGGGTCGTGTGGTTGTGCCGGGGCAGTCGTGGACGCGATTCGTTACAATTATGCAGGAAATCCGCTGTACTACTGCAGCGATTGGTTACCCGGCTGCCCCGGCACCACCTCACGTCTTCTGCACGGCTAACGCAAGCACGCCGGGGTAACGATTGGGGTGGCAGTTGTCTTTTACCGAATGATGCCACGTACCCGATATGAGAGGATTTTCCCATGGCCGAAATTACCCTCGCCGCCCTCGCCGAAGCGCTCGAGGCAACCCTCGTGAACGGCAGCCCCGATACCACGGTCGCGCGTCTGGCCGCACTGGACGAAGCCGGCCCCGGCGACCTCACCTTCCTGGCGAACAAGTCCTACGCCGCCGCCCTCGCCGCGACCAAAGCCACCGCCGCCGTCGTCTCGATGGACACTGAACAGGACGGGTTGGCGCTCCTGAAGGTGAAAAACCCCGACCTCGCCTTCGCCAAGGCCTCTCTCCTCATTTCCCCGCCCCCGGCACGGCCCTCGCCCGGCATACACCCGTCCGCCGTCGTCAGCGCGAACGCGACAATCGGCAAGGACGTCCACATCGGCGCGTGCGCCGTGGTCGAGGACGGCGCGACAATTGGCGACAGGACCATCCTCATGCCCCAAACCTACGTCGGCAACGGGACGACTCTCGGTCAGGACTGCCTCGTCTATCCCGGCGTGAAGATTTACCATCAGGTCACCATCGGCAACCGCTGCATCTTTCACGCCGGGACGGTCGTCGGTTCCGATGGGTTCGGCTATGCCTGGACCGGGCAGAATTATTTCAAGGTGCCGCAGGTGGGGACGGTGGTTATCGAGGACGATGTCGAACTGGGCGCGAACGTCTGTGTCGACCGCGCCCGCTTTGGCGAAACGCGCATCGGCGCCGGAACGAAGCTGGACAATTTGGTGCAAATCGCCCACAATGTCAAACTCGGTCCCCTCTGCGCCTTTGCGGCACAAGTCGGCATCGCCGGTTCGGCGAAGATCGGCGCGGGCGTGCAGATGGGCGGCCAGTCGGCCGTCGTCGGCCACGTCACGGTCGGCAGCGGGTTGACCATCGTCGGCCAGTCGGCGGTCAGCAAGTCCATCCCCGGCCGGGAAGCCGGGGCGAAGGAGGACCGGCTGATCTGGGTCGATTCTCCGGCCAAGCCCATGCGCGAACAGCTCGAGGAATGGCGGCACATCAAGCACCTCGGCCGGATGCGCGCCACCATCAAGGAACTGGAAAACAAGGTCAAGAAATTGGAGGAGGAAAAGTAGCATGGCGAAACAATGCACGCTCGCCCAGGCGGCGACTTTCAAAGGGATAGGCCTGCACAGCGGCGGCGAAGCGACCGTCACCGTCCGTCCGGCTCCGGTCAACTCCGGCCTGGCCGTCTCGGCCAAGGGCCAGACCGCCGTCATCGCCCCCGGCATGTGCGAAGGCTCGCGCGCCTGCAACGCCATCCGCCTCGGCCCCGATGTCGAGGTCATGACGCTTGAACATCTGTTGTCCGCCCTGTGGGGCATGGGCGTCGACAACGCCGTCATCGAGGTCGACGGACCCGAAGCGCCCGGCTTCGACGGCTCCGCCCTCGAGTATGCCCAGGCACTGAAGGCTGTTGGCATCGTGGAGCAGGATGCGGACCGCCAGGTCTTTATCCCGAAAGAAGCGATCTCGGTCGGCACCGACGACGCCGGCGTCACCGCCTATCCGTCCAAGGACGGGAAGTTCCGCGTCACCTATATCCTCGACTACCCGCAGTCGGCGCGCGCCCGCGGCACCGTCAGCATGGAGGTGAATCCGGAAAGCTTTTTCTCGGACGTCGCCCCGGCCCGGACCTTCGTCATGAAGGAACTGGTCGAACCGATGCAGAAGGCCGGCCTCGGCCGCGGCGCCACGCCGCAGAACACCCTCGTCGTCGACGGCGACGCGATTGTCGACAACGAATTCCGCGTCGCGGACGAATGCGTCCGGCACAAGATCCTCGACCTCGTGGGCGATCTCTCCATTCTCAACCGTCGCCTCGGCGTCCACATCGTCGCCAACAAGAGCGGCCACGCCCTCAACATCGAGCTGGCGAAAGCCCTGAAGAGCCACATCACCAAGGTGGAAAATCCGAACGGCGTCATCGACTTTGCCGAAATCACCCGCATCCTGCCGCACCGCTATCCGTTCCTGCTGATCGACCGGGTGCTGGAACTCGAGCAGAAAAAACGCATCGTCGCGGTCAAGAACCTGACCTTCAACGAGGAATTTTTCCAGGGCCATTTCCCCGGCCAGCCGATCATGCCCGGCGTGCTGCAGATCGAGGCCCTGGCCCAGGCGGGCGCGATTATGATGCTCGGTGAATTGGCCGGCCAAGGCAAGCTTGCCGTCCTCATGACCGCCGACGACGTCAAGTGGCGGCGGCAGGTCATCCCCGGCGACTGTCTGCACCTCCACGCCGAATTCATCAAGATGAAAAGGAATATCGGCATCGTCAGGGTTTGGGCCACCGTCGACGACGACATCACCACCGAAGCTACGATTAAATTCGCGATTATTGACTCCAACCCGGCTTTTTAGATAATCGGGTCGATCGTTCCATCCGGGCTTCACCGGCGCGCACACGCGCGCCCGCCGGCGCAGTCCGCGTCGACTCCGAGAAAATAGGATACTAATGATAATGAGCACCATACATCCCGCCGCCGTCATCCACCCCAGCGCCGTACTCGGCGCGGATGTGGAGATCGGGCCGTTCGCCGTAGTCGGTCCCGACGTCACCATCGGCGACCGTTCGAAGCTCATGCCGCATTGCAACATCGTCACCCGTACCCGCATCGGCACCGACTGCTATATCTGCACCTCGGCCGTCGTCGGCGGCGATCCGCAGGATTTGAAATTCAGGGGCGAGCCGACCGACCTCATCATCGGCAACCGCACCCGCATCGGTGAATTCGCCACCATCAACCGGGGCACCGGCATCGGCGGCGGCAAGACCGTTATCGGCGACAACTGCATGATCATGGCCTATGTCCACATCGCCCACGACTGCATCATCGGGAACAACGTGGTCATCACCAACTCGAGCCAGCTCGCCGGCCATATCTATATCGAGGACCAGGCCTGGCTGTCCGGCCTGACCCTAATTCACCACTTCGTCACCATCGGCACCATGTCGTTTGTCGCGCCGAGTTCCGGCATCGGCTACGATATTCCGCCCTACATGATTGTCGAAGGCTTCCGCACCAATAGCCGCATCCGCTCGCTCAATATCGAGGGCCTGCGCCGCCGCCAGGTGCCGGACGCGTCCGTCGCCGCCCTCAAGAAAGCCTTCAAGATCATCTACCGCCAGGACAACACCCAGGAAGAAGCGATCAAGATCCTGACCGACTCCGAACTGTCCGCCGACTCCTATGTCGCCAACCTTCTCAAGCATATCAAAGCGTCCCACGAAGGGGTGCAAAACCGCGCTCTGGAGCGGTTCAGGGAGGATAAGTCGAAAGGCATGATTTCCGGTGGGACATCGGTTATCGAGAAAAAAACCGACGCCGCGAGCTAAACGAATCAACCGACAAGCCGCCGTCCCCTGGATGGCGGTTTTTTTGTCGACCGGTGAGGGGAAAACTTTTCAGGGGGGAGGAGAAAAGGATGCAGAGGCTATTCTTGCTGGTTATGGTCGCCGTCGCCGCTCTGGCGGGCGCGTTGGGAGCTGTGGAAATGAAGCATTACGCATGGGACGGAATGGATGTCTACGCACTTGCCGACGTGGACCGGGACCCGAACGCCGCCAACAAGCCGGAACTCCTTATCGGCCTGACCGACGCTGAAAAAGCCGCCCTGCCGGCAGGCATCATGGCGAATTCGGTCAACTGCTTTGTCGTCAAGATGGGGAAAGACGTCCTCCTCTTCGACACCGGCTACGGCGGCGCGCGCGGCCACCTCGTCCGGTCGATGGCCGAGGCCGGGTTCAAGCCGGAAGACATCACCGCCGTCATCATCACCCATTTCCACCCCGACCACATCGGCGGCCTCTTGAACAGCGAGGGCGGCGCGGCATTCCCGAACGCGCGGCTCGTCGTCTCGCGGGTGGAGGTCGAGGCATTCCCCCAGGCAGCGATGGAATTCGCCGGCGGCTATAGCGGCGGCCTTGTCACCTTTGAATGGGATCAGGCGGTGTCGGACGGCGTGACGGCCAGGAACGCGTCCGGCCATACGCCCGGCCACACTGTTTTCGAAATCGACGGCGGCTCGGCCAAGCTTTTGATTCTGGCGGACCTTATCCACTTCGCCGGCATCCAGTTGCAGCGGCCGGAAGTCGCCGTGACCTACGACTCGGACCCGAGCGCGGCCGTCGCCGCCCGGAAGCGGATTTTCGACTACGCGGCCGAGAGCGGCACGACGGTGGCGGGCATGCATTTGCCGTTTCCCGGCGTGGGGAAGCTGTCGAAGGCGGGTTCGAGGTATGGATTCGCCGGGGCCGAGTAAGGCGTTTCACAAATTATCGTTGACACTGTAGACGCGGATTTTAATGCAATAAGGGTTAACGCCGCAGGCACCCTTGTCGTTACCCCGGCGGTGAAGCGACGAACCGGGCGTGGGGCGGGTGGTTGTGCCGGGGCAGGCGGGCTGGAGGATTTGGTAACCGCGTGGGAAGATAAGCGGGGGGGTCTGGGGGGTGTTTGTGCCACGGCCCCGCCCCACCAAACCCCT
>JAJQBO010000212.1:0-902 GCA_021203245.1 Planctomycetaceae bacterium | reverse complement strand
CGATTTGCTACACCTCTTGGAAGGAAGAGCGGGAGGTACTGCAGGTTGTTCGTCCGACTGCCCCGGCACAACTACCCGTTCTTTCCACGGCGTACGTCCAGACGCCGGGGTGACGGCGGGGGTGGGTTCGGCGCTTCTTTTGGTCACGCGACAGTTGTTGCGCCAAACGTCATGAGTACCCCATCGTCACCCCGGCGTGCGTGCAATGAACCGGGCAAACAACGGGCGGTTCGGCCGGGGTCCACGCCACCGGCCTCCGCTCCGGGCACTGCCCAAAACCGTCATATAAGACAAAAAACCACAAAAATATTCGCAAGGCACGAATTTTCCATTGACATACAAGGGTGAAACCTGTTTAATCGACTCTCCCCACCTGCCAGAGGCTGGTGTGGACTTTTTTTGCTGCTGTAGCTCAGTAGGTAGAGCACTTCCTTGGTAAGGAAGAGGTCTCGAGTTCGAATCTCGACAGCAGCTCCAACTTAAAAACCGCAAAGCCGCACCGAATGGGCGGCTTTTTTATGACAAAACGGGTGACGGTTGTTGCTAATCCATGGCACGATAAGGATTTGCGAGATGCGCCCCGACAAAATCGCGTTCGTTCGCGCAGGGTGAGGAATCACGGAAGCGACGGGCTGGCAGTTATGGGGATGCAAAGCTCCCTGTAGCCGGCTGCGTTTCCGCCTTGACCCAAGGCCGGCGAAAGCGATTTTTTTGTAGCTATAGGCAGTTTTTTCGTGTTTTTTTAGGTGTTTTGACGCCAAGTTTCCGGTTTGAGTTGGCATTGTGGCTGAAATCGGGTGTTTGTCAAGATGCTTTGGTGATTTTTTTATGGAGATCCAACATGGCCAAAGAAAATTTCGTACGCAAGAAACCCCACATCAACGTCGGCACCATCGGCCACG
>JAJQBO010000126.1 GCA_021203245.1 Planctomycetaceae bacterium | reverse complement strand
GTATGGAACTGGCCCAAAGCCCGGATTTTTATGGGAGACGTCGGCAGCGGCTTTCTGGGGTTTGTCATCGGGGTATTTTGGCTTGTGTCGGCTGGTACACCGGCGGGATTTTGGGGATGGCCGGTCTTGATGGCGGTATTTCTTGTCGACGCGACGTGTACGCTCCTGTTCCGTATTTATCGCGGCGAAAACTGGCGTGACAGCCACCGTTCCCATGCCTATCAGCTTATGGCGCGAAAGTATGGCCATAGCCGCACCACTCTGGCGGTCATAGTCATAAACATCGTATGGCTGACGCCCTGGGCCGCGGTGATCTCGCTGTATCCGTCATGGTCGGCCTGGGCCGCCGTCGCCGCCTATGCACCAATAGTGTGCCTATGGATATGTATCAAAAGAAATCATTCGGCTTAATCTCATGGAAGACACCATGCAACCCGGACCTGCTTCGATACATCAGTCTGTATACCACAGCCGTCACCACCCGCACCTCGACGTCAGGACGACGCTGGACAGCATTCAACCCTACGCAACCCACGTGCACGACTGCCTGAGCCTGGGCATTGTCACAGCCGGCAAGACCCGCCTCTCCTTTGCTCGCGGCGAATGCGTGCTCCATGCTGGAGAAGGCGTACTTATCGCATCCGAACTGGCCTATAGCTGCAACCCGGTAGACAATACGCCGCGTAGTTACCATATGTTCTATATCGACAAGACGTGGGCCTGCCGGATGCTCGGTATAGCGGAACACGCCGCCATCCACGTCCACACGCCGTTCATTCGGGGCACTTCCATCATAAACACCCTGATACGCCTTGCCGAAGCCATCGCTTTGGGACAGGGGGTGCCCGAAGCGGATGCCGAACTGAGCCACCTGATAGCCGACCGCAGCAGCGGGATAATGCCTCCCGACAGGATATGGGCGGACTGTCCTGAAGGCGTGAGCATTGCCGACGCTGCGCGGGAGGCAGGCATGGGCCGCGAAGGATTTATCCGCCATGTGAAACGGGAAATCGGCATGACACCCGGAGCGTACCGCCAATGTTTGCGGCTCGCACGGGCGCGCAAACTACTCCGCCATGGCACCGACCTGGCGATAACCGCGCTGGAGAGCGGCTTCGCGGACCAAAGCCACCTGCACCGCATGTGCGTCAAGTATTTTGCCGCCACGCCCAAACAGCTAAAACCCCGGTAGCCCCATCCTGGTCACTTCTGTTCAAGACAGTATTCAGCCAGACGGATAGCATCTCCACATCAATGAGGAGATACCGATGCTTATCGATTTGTTTCCAGCCAGCTTCTGGCCGCTGGCTTTGGCCCATGGCCTGGCCTTGCTGAGTCCGGGCCCTGACTTCATGCTGGTCGTCAGCCACAGCGCCAGGCACCGTTTTACCGGCGGGGTAGGCATTTGCCTTGGCATTGCCGTCGGCAACGCCATCTATATCGTGCTGGCAATCGTGGGATGGGCCGGTCTGCAGAGCAATGGCTCGCTCTTGCGCATTCTCGAGACAGCAGGAGCGTTCTACCTGGCGTGGCTGGGTTACCGGCTGGTCAAATCCGCCGCCGTGCCGGCACCGATTCCAACAGGTACGGTGCCGCGCGTCCCCCTGTGGCGCCAATTCGGGATGGGTCTCGGCTCCGCCATTCTTAACCCCAAAAACATGGTGTTTTATCTCACCATCATGACGGTATTGGTGGAGAACAGCGCCCTGCTGCGACAACGCATTGCGGCTGGCGCGTGGATGGTGTGCGTCGTGTTACTGTGGGACCTCTGCCTCGCCCTGCTGGTCACCCATCCGCATGCGCAACGGATGTTGTGGCGGAAGATACCGTGGATTGAGCGCGTCTGCGGCGCATTCCTCATCGCCACAGCCATCTCCATACTCTGGGTGACATAAAAAACGCAGCCGGTCCTGGCCGGCTGCGTCATGGTAGAGTGAAAGAACTATGCCCTATTCGCCACGTTTTGCCATATGTTTGTCCAAATATAGCATGGCAGAGCAGGTCGGCTTGACCAGCTTGATTTGATCGAGGACAGTGCGGAAGGTCTCTTCCTCTTCGACCTGTTCGGTGACGAACCACTGCAGGAACACGGACGTCGCGTGATCTTTTTCCTCGGCCGCGATATCCACCAGCTTGTTGATCAACCCGGTGACGACCTGCTCGTGGGCCAGGGATTTTTCGATCACATCCTCGACGTTCGTCCACGTCTTCGGCGGGGCGGCAAGAGGCAGCAGCTCCACCTTGTTGTCGCGTCCTTCGATATACTTGTAAATCTTCTGCGCGTGCTGCATTTCTTCACCCGCCTGGATGCGCATCCAATGGGCAAAGCCGGGGAAGGCCTGGTCATTCAGCCAAGCCGCCATTCCCAGGTACAGGTACCACGATTCCATTTCGTACTTCACCTGCTCGTTGAGGGCGCTCCACATTTTTTCGGACAGTTTTCCCATGCCGGTCCCCTCTTCTTCAAAAGCCGCTCTTCAGGTGGCTCTTGTCAATCTTCCACGAAACGCAAAATAACGCAACGGTAATCCACGCCGCGCGGCGCCCAGCCGGCGGAAGTGCCTCACGCACCGCGCTGGCGCACGGTCTGCAGAAGTTCGGCTTCGATACGGTGGATTTCCTCCTCCGCCGTTTCGAAATCCGACACCAGGACCGCGTCGGCGATAGCATGCAGGGAGTGCTCGACGCCGCGCGGCCACACATAGGTGCGCAGATAATCGAGCCCCTTCTGGACCGATTTGGCGTCAAGAGTTCACAGGGAACGGAGCAGCGCGGCCAGGCGGTCCTCGAGGATGTGCAGGTCGCCGTTTCGCCGCTTGCGGACGGTTGATCGGGAGGCCCGCCGGATCACGGCGCGGATGTTGTCGACCACCATGCCCAATTCGTCCAGGAAGGGGTCCATCTGCTGCGCTATGCCGTCGAGATCCCCGGCATGGGCCACGTTTTCAAGTTGCTGCGCGAATTGGGCCACGGACATGGCGCCTATGGATGCACAGGCGCTCTTGAGCGCATGGGCCTGAATGCGGAAATTTCGGGCATCGCCTGCCGCGAGGAGGTCGCGGAGCCGCCGCTTCGATTTGTCCCCTTCGACACAGAACATGGCGAGAATATCGGTGTATCGCTCCATTTTGCCACCCACGTTCTGCAGCCCCACACGGGTGTCGACCCCGTCGATACGAACGCTCACCTCGTCGCTGTCAGGCCTGAATCCGACGGCAACCTTTTTCGATTCGGGAATCCACCGGTCCAGGACTTCCGCCAGTTTGGCCACTTCAATCGGTTTGGCGACAAAATCGTTCATGCCGTTTTTCATAAACATGTCGCGCACACCGGAAACGGCATTGGCGGTCAGGGCGACAATCGGGAGGCGCTGGAACCGGTCGCCGTCCAGCATCCGTATCTCCTTGGCTGCCTCGACCCCATCCATCTCCGGCATCATATGATCCATAAAGACCATATCGTATTCCCGGTGCTGCACCATCTCGATGGCCGCCGGGCCGCCCGTGCACATATCGATCTGCATGCCGTAAGGCTGCATCAACCCGGCGGCCACCTGCAGGTTGATATGACTGTCGTCCACCAGCAAAATTCTGGCCGTCGGGGCGCTGAATTCGGGCGCCACGAATTCGGAATCAGCCACTTCGTCCACGTCGTTCAAGGCGTTGGCGACGGAAATGGCCTGGGCCGGCATCGTGAGGGAACGCACCCCCCTGTCATTGACCCCGTCATAATCCGCCAGCGTAATGAAAACGGACGACAACCGCAGCTTGTCGTGGATCTGTTTCGCGGCCCGGTAGAGATTGTCCGCCACCAGGATATGCGAATACAACCGCTCCCGCAGCAGATCGGCGTAGGTTTCCTGGCTTGTCGCCACCTGGCAGGCCAGACCGAGATTATGGCAGGTCCGAAGAAGCGACTCGGCATAGCGCTTTCGCGTTTCGTAGACAAGTAAACACTTGCCCTTCGGATTGTCCACCGACGCAAGACACCGGGCCGAGGTGAATTCCTGCGGCAGAGTCACGGTAAAAATGCTCCCGGAGCCGTATTCACTCTCGACCTGGATGTCGCCGCCCATGGCTACGGACAGACTCTTGGCGATGTGCAGTCCCAGGCCGCTCCCTTCGATGCCCTTATGCGTCCGCGCGTCAAGCCTGACGAAGTCTGCGAAGAGGTTGTCGAGATCCTCGGGTTTGATGCCGCTTCCGGTATCGATAACCCTGAAGCTGAGGACGGCACGGTGCGTCTCCTTGTCGACGCTTCCCACCACTTCGAGCCCGACCGCGCCGCGCCGGGTAAACTTGACCGCGTTGCCGAGAAGGTTGAGGAGGATTTGCCGCACCCGCACCTCATCGCCGCGTAACCCGTCCGGCAGGCGCGCGTCGACGTTGACGGTAAAGACCAGCGCCTTTTCGGCAGCCCGGACGCGGATTATGGAGACCACGTCGTTCAGGAGGGACGCCAGGCTGTACTCAGACGGCACAATCTCCATCTTGCCGGATTCGATTTTCGAAAAATCAAGGATATCGTTGATGATGGACAGGAGGCTGGTGCCGGCATGCTTGATGCTTCGGGCATGACTGGACACCACGGTGCCCGCGTTCTCCCTGAGGATCAGTTCAGCCATGCCGATGATGGCATTCATGGGCGTGCGGATCTCGTGGCTGGTGCGGGCGAGGAAATCGCTCTTTGCCTGGCTGGCGTCCTCCAGGGCGTCGGCAAACAGCTTTTTCGCCGTCACGTTGTAGCAGTTGACCAGCCGCGCCTGCCTGCCGTCGACCCAGGCAATGAGGTCGGCCGAGACCGCCAGCCATTCGCCGGATTTTTCGCAATAAAATTCAGGATATGCCTCGGAGCCGCCTTCCCGGTTCCGCTTCGCTTCCAGCGCGCTGTATTCGGGTCCAAGATGCTGCACGACAGGCGTCCCCAGGCAGTCTTCGCCAAAAGCGCGGCGGAACGCGCGGTTCGCGAAAATTATGGTGTCGTCGGTCGGTTCGACCACAAAGATGTAGGAGTCCACGTTGTTCAGGACCGCCTCGTAGGCGCGCTGGCTTTGCTCCAGCGCTTCCCGCTCCTTTTGCCGGGCGAGAACGGTGGAGACGATATTGGCTATAGACCCGAGGAACCGCACCGTGTTGTCGTCCCAATCGCGGTCGTCGACGCAGTCGTCGAAGCATATATAGCCATAGCGTTCCCCGTCGCGGTAGACCGCAAAGACAGCCGAGGAGACCAACCCTTTGCAACGAAGAATTTCGCGCGTCACTTCGGAAGGGTCGCCCGAGTTCAGGAGCAGCCGGCCCGTCTGGCGTAAGGCCTCGCTCACCCCGGGAAGCGCGGCCGGATATGCCAATTCCGACGCCGAATCCCGGATCGACGGGATGTCGCGGTTGCACCATTCGCATTCGATGCGGCCACTGGAGTGGTCGGTATTGTCCCGATAGAGGATGACCCGACTGGTGTCGAGGTAGGTCCCGGCATGCTCGAGGATAAGCGGGAGCGAATGACCGGGATCGGAATCGTGCAGGCTTAGGAGGATTTCGTTTAATATGACCTGCTGACGGAAATGGTCGTCACGGGCGGCCGCGTTTTCCTCGCTCGCTCCGGCCGGAAGGATGAGTTTGTCGAGGCAGACGACGGTGCCCGCGTTGTCGCGCAGGAGGGTGGCGTGATCCACCACGGCCATACAGTCGCCGTTTCGTTTAACGACCCGGTAGCGGAGCCTGAACGTGTTGACCCTTTTTGCCTCATGGTTGCGGAGTGATTTTGTCACAGATACCCGGTCGTCCGGATGCACCAGGTTGAGCCATTGCCGATCGCCGGAGAGGAAATCGTCGACGCAGTAGCCGTACATGCCGATGCCTTGGGTCACAGACAACGCGCGCCAATTCCCGCCAGCGGAGGTGAGACGGAACACGACTCCGGGCAAGTTTTCGATAATGGGCGGCAACGCGTCAGAAGACGGTTCCCAGGCGGTATCCATCGGCGCCCTCGAGAGCATGTTCAGAAATTTTGCGATTACCCGTCAGCCGCGTCTCGCAAGCCTTCACCACATAACCGGCCAAACGTACGCTTTTCCCGCGTCCACTGACGCTCATCGCAACGCTTCTTACAATGCGTGACTCCACAGTAATAAAATCCATTTCAGACGGAATGTAGGCAACGCACCTCCACCGATCCTCGGGCCCGGACCGAAGAGGATAATTTCATGACATCAGTGTATACTGTTTAATAACTGCTAACCGCAGCCACGTCAAGTTGTTTATGGATCGAATAAGTATTTTGCTCTCTCCCTATTCAGGTCCCACTTGTATTCTACATCACATATCGCATCGTGGATCGCCCGGTGACAGGGACGAAGAGACGACGGATTCGCCACTGTTATCGGATTTTCCCGTTTTTTACGGTGGATTCAGCCACAGTTTCTCCATCCTGTTCG
>JAJQBO010000083.1 GCA_021203245.1 Planctomycetaceae bacterium | reverse complement strand
GGCACAACCACACGCGTGCCCGCTGGTCGACGATTCACCGCCGGGGTGACGTGTGTGGGTGCCGATATGGACACTTTTGCGATAATTGGCTTTATTTGATATAATGGAAAAAGGCCAAAAGGTCACCTTGGCGGGAAAAACCGTCCGTTGCATCCCGAATGGGAGGGGGTGCGGCACCCTATTCCAGCACAAACCCCAGGCTTTCGTCCTTGCCGTAGCGAACCGACTGTTCCTTGAAGTGGTCGAACTCCAGGTTCATATGGTTGTAGATGCCGACGATGCGCCCCGCCGTTTTCGTCACCTTGTTCATGACGTATTCGTAATGCTCGCAGGCGATCTGAACGATCTCGGGATCGACTTCGCCCTGGTCCGCCATATCGGCGAGGATGGCGGTCACCTTGTCCTTCGGGAACGATTCCTTGTAGGACCGTACGCCCACCAGGGCGGACAGGATGTCGGCGACCGTCGCCAGCCGTTCGGCCATGCCGAGATACTCCCCCTTGATGCCGCGCGGATAGCCGCTGCCGTCGAGTTTTTCATGGTGGTGGACGGCGATATTGAACACGCCCTCGTCGACGTTGCCGTCGAGGATGTCTTCCATCATGCCGACGTGGGAACGCATGATTTCCATCGCCTTGGGGCTGAGCTTGCCGGGCGCTTCGAGGATTTCCGGCGGAATGCCCTGCTTGCCCAGATCGTGCAGCATGGTGCCGAGGTAGACGCGGTCGGCTTCCTCCGGCGGCATGCCCATCAGTTCCGCCAGCGCCGACGCGACGGTGGTGGCGGTGACGGTGTGGGTGACGGTCTGCGACGAGCGGAAGTCGATGGACAGGACCACCATGGTCAGGTAGGCGTTGAGTTCGTCGTCCGTGAAGCTGAGCGCGTCAAACGCCTCCTCGAACGGCCTTTCGACAAAATCGGGCGCAAAAAACACCGACTCGAACAGATCCACCAAATCCTCGCGGTACTTGACGCCGCGGTTCGGCCCGAAATGGCGCTTGAAGGAATCGTGGGTAAAAAACCGCCCACGATCTGCGTCATGATGTCGAGCCGGTCGGCGATGTGGATTATCTGCGCCAGTTGATGGTATTCCGGATGGCAGTGCCGCAGTTGCGGAACCGAGGCATGGTGGAAAAAAAGCGCCGGAGTCAGGTGCGTCAGGGGCGAAAGATACTTCAGGAACAGGAAGCCGTATATGGAGTGGCTCCATACCTCCTCTGTTTCGAATTCGACCATCCGGTCGATTTCTTCCGTCTTGTACGCGCCGATGTCGTGCAGCACGGCGAGGAGGCAGATGTCGCGGATGGTCTTGTCGTCCATGCCGCCGCGCGCCCGCAGCACCTGGTAGACATGGCCGGCCACCCGGCCGCCGTGGTTGATGAGCCGGGGGTCGACCAGGTTCAGGGTGTTGTTGATAATGTTGACGACGTTTCTCGAGGGAATCATTCCGACCCTTTCACGGCACAGTCCGCGTCCAGCCACCGCAACTCGTCCGCCAGCATCCACTCGCTCCCCCGGCCGAATCCGGCCGTCGTGGCGAGAAGGGACTCATACTCGCCGGTGAGGGCGGCATATGTCGCGACCGTTTCGCCGCAGACACCGTGCATGACGTCGGCGATGCGGTCGTAATTCGTCAGGGCCAGGTCGACCAGGCCGGCGTCGATTTCGTCGCGGGCGACCATGGCCTCGAGAATGGCCGACACCTTGTCCTTCGGGAACGAATCCTTGTACGACCGCGCCCCCATGAGGGCGCTCATGATGTCGGCAACCGCCACCAGCCGTTCCGGCAGGGCGAGGTCGGCGGCGGCGAGCCCGCGATGGTAGCCGCTTCCGTTCAGCTTTTCATGGTGGCGGACGGCTATCTGCACCACATCGTCGTCGGCGTGGCCGGCGAGGATGTCCTCGGTCAAACGGACATGGGTGCGCATAATTGCCATCTCGCGGCTGTCAAGGCGATCCGGCGACTCGATGATGTCTGTGGGAATCCCTTGTTTTCCCAGATCGTGCAGGAGTGCGCCGAGGCGGATGCGGCCGGCCGCGCTCTCGGGGAGCCGCGCCAGCCCGGCCAGTTCCTGGGCGATGTGGGCGACGCCGAGGCTATGGGTGACGGTCTGCGGCGAGCGGAAGTCGATGGCGGTGGGGAGCGATTGCAGGTGCGCCCGTTGTTCCTCGCGGCTGAACGCCACCGCGCCGATCAACGCATCAAGGGGCTGGCAGTCGCCGCACCCGAACAGGGCCGCGTCGACCACGTCGACCAGGTCGGCCCGGTAGCGGCTGCCGCGATGCCGGGTGAAATGGCGCAGGAACAGATCGCGGCCCAGATCGCCGCTCGTGTGCGTCAGGACGTCGCAGCGGTCGGCGATGTGCAGCAGTCCCGCAAGCTCATGGTATGACGGATGGAGGTGGCGCATCTCCTCCACGGTGGCGTGGTGAAACATCACCGCCGGCGCGAGCGCCGCCAACGGCGTCAGGTGTTTCAGATACAGGTAGCCGTAGACCGAATGCTCCCAGACGTGTTCTGTCTCGAAGTGGACGATACGGTCGATTTCCTCCGTCTTGTACGCGCCGACGTCGTGGACCAGCACGAGAAAGGCGATGTCGCGGCGCTGGCGGAGGGTATAGCCGCCCAGCAGGCTGAGCGCCCGGTCCACCGTCGCCGCCACCCGGAGGCCGTGGTTCATGAGCCGGGCGTCGACCAGGTTGAGGGTTTTCGTGATGATGGCGGCGATATCCCGCGCCGGTACCGGCTCGAGCAGGCGCATGGAGGATGCCGGTGTCGTCGCCGTGGTCATTCGTTCCGCCCATTTCCGCGCCCTTCGGCGCGACGAAACAAGACGATGCCGTCCTCCTCCTCCCTCGTCAATTCGCCCCGCATGGCCAGGTGGTGCAGGTGCGCCAGGGCTTCAGCGGCGGAAAACAGCTTTTGCGCCGGCGGGTAGGCGTCCCAGTCCTTGATGGTGAGGCTCCACTGCATCTTCCGGGCGACGTCGACCGCACTGACCCTGCCGTCGCCGACGATGTCCAGCGTCTCGGCCAGACGGCGCTCGTGGTGGCGGCGCAGTTCCGCCGTCCGCGCCCGGCTATCCTCAATTGCCTTGCGGTGGCCGGGCAGGACGACGTCGACGTCCAGGCCGTCGACCAGGTCGAGGCTGTGGAGGAACTCGCCGAGGGCGTCGTGGTCGAAGCCGGTCTGGGTGATGTTGGGCGTGATCGAGCCGAGGATGTGGTCGCCCGAAAAGAGCACCTTGAGGTGTGGTTCGTAGAGGCAGAGATGGCCCCGGGTATGGCCTTTCGTCAGGACGCAGCGCAGGCGGAAGTCGCCGACCTCGAGGACGTCGCCGTCGCCGACATGAGTGTAATTGTCCGCCGCTTCGGGCGCATAAGCGAAACCGGGGTGCTGCGAAACCTCGGTGACGTGGCCGCCGGCCTGCAACCCGGTATAGATATAGAACGTCTTGAACGCATCCCAGAAGCCGGCATTCTGTCCCTGCCTGACGACCATGCCGTCCGCTTCGCTGACGAAGATGCGAGACGACGGCGCGGCCAGGCGCTGTACCAGGCCGCAGTGGTCGGAATGCAGGTGGGTGAGGAAAATATCCGTCCTCGCCATGTCGACCTGCAAGTCGGCCAAAGCCGCCAGCATCGCCTCCAGGCACATGGGGTCATTGAAGGCGGTGTCAATGAGGAGGTCGCGGTCTTTGCCGCGCAGCAGGTAGGCGTTGGTCATTTTCAAGGGGGTTTTGGGAAGCGGCACGCCGATGGTGTAAAGATTTGAGCATATTTCGCGTACAGCGGCGCTGGCATCGTTCATCGTCGTCATTTCTTAAGCATCGTGAATACGGGCCGGGAAGAAACCTCGGCACTTTCCTCGCATGCCTGACAAGTATACTGTGCCGGCAGGCAAACTCCCATGCGAAAATTGCCGTGCCGCGCGTTTAGATAAATTAAGTGTGGCTAAATTTTTTTTCCATACTATAATCCACGCCCGCGACCTCTACCAGAATCTCCCCTTTTCGCAAAGGAAGCGGCAATGGAATTCAGTCTTGTTCAGTGGGCTATCCTCAATTTCACCGCCTTTATGTACGGCTTCAACAAGACAGGCATCGTCGGCTCCGCCATCATCTGCACGCCGTTGATGCTGCTGTATTTCACCCCCGGCCAGACCCTCGGCATCATCCTGCCGCTGCTGGTCGTCGCCGATATCATCACCATCATTCTCCTGCGCCAGTCGGCGCGCTGGAACCATATCGTCAAGGCCATGCCCTGGGCCATCACCGGCATCGTCGTCGGCTGGCTCATCGCCCGCTACACGGTGGGAATGGAGGGGGGCGGCGATGCCGCGCTCCGCAAAATCATCGCCGCCACGCTGGTTTTCCTCGTGCTGTTCGGCTATTTTCTCCGTTTTCGGCCGAACCTGGTCCGCAGCCCCGAAAACGTCGCCGGCGGCGGCACGGCCAAGACCTGGTTCGCCTGCGCCATGGGCACCTTTGGCGGCATTACCACCATGCTGGCGAACAACGGCGGCCCGGCGTGGGTCGTCTACCTGATGTCCCTGGGCCTGAGCGTCAAGGAATTCCTTGGCACTGCGGCCTGGCTGTTCTTTATCCAGAACCTGACCAAGGTTCCTTTCGGCATCAACCTCGGCTTTATCACCGCCGACTCTCTCACCACCAACCTCTACCTCCTGCCCGCGCTGGTGGTCGGCGTGGCGGTGGGCGGCGAAGCGATCAAGCATGTCAGCAAGAGTTTTTTCGACAACATAACCCAACTCCTCGCCCTCGCGGGCGCGGTCTATCTGCTGTTCGTCTGACGGCACGCCGGCCTTGCGACCACGGATTCTGGAAATTTTTCACAAACATCCCTTCACCCGGCGTGGATGCGCCCCCGGCGCGATCCATAATATTTGATCCAGTGCATCGACCAAACCGGAGTGCTTCGCCACACCTCGATCTAACTTTTTTCGTACGGATAACTTTTATCCAAAAAAGTCCTTGCAAAAAATCAACTTTTATCGTAAACAGGTGACCGAGACGCGGGGGACGAGCTTGCCGCAAAGGGCGTACAAACCGCGCATGAAAATCACCTGGACGCGACAAAAACTCATATACCGACAATCCGCTCACCGTGGCATCTGTTGGCAATGAGACGCACGGGGCGTTTTCGCGTCTACATTTTTGCCGGACGGGGGTCCGGTCGGGGCTGGCAGCCTGACTCTTGGTCTGTCCGCGTTTTCCCTTCTCGACGCCAGAACCGCGACGGCGGCTCCACGCCGCTCACCGGTTCTGGCACGGTATGCCGAAGGGAAGGCGCGGGCAGACGCGATACCGTCAAGCGCCAAATCATGGGGGATGCCATGAGCGTGACCGAAAAGGACAATGATATCGTGTTTCCCGAAAGCAAAATAGCCGAATGGAAAGAGGGCGTGCAGAAGCGCCGGGAGGAATTGTTCCGCCGCAACTGGAAAAACCGGCGGCCCAGCCCGGCGATGCGTTCGCGCCAGCAGGAAAAAAGCTTCGAATTTGTGCTGGAATGGTATGAGGAGTTCGACGAAGTGGTCGCGCGCGAACGCGAGCGCAACCGCCTCGACAAGCTTATCTCCAAGGGCTTGGATGTCAACGACCCCAAGAATCAGAATGCCTGAAGCGCGTCATTTTCACGACAAATCTACCGGGGCGCCCTATGGGTGCCCCGGATTTTGTGTATAATACGCCTTTCCGAGGGCAAACCCGCTAATGGCGAGAATCGACAGAATCCGCAACAACGGCGCTATCCCGGAGCGACGCCACGACGCGTTTCTCCTGGCCTTGTTGCTGGCTGTCGCCATCAATATCGCCTTCTTTGCCGTCCAGGCCATTCTGCCCACCCTGGCCCACCTTCTCCGCCTCCTCGGCCCCGAGCCGGCGCTCCAACAGCAGGAAGAGGAGCAGATGCCGTTTGTCCTCGTCGATCCGAGTTTTCTTGACGAGGAGGTGACGCCCGACGCGGCGGCGGAATCGTTTCTGAACCGCGACGCACGCCAGACGCAGGAAACGGACCTGCCCGAGGATCAGCCCTTTATCGAGGAAGGGGTCGAGGAAATCCTCTCGCCGCCGGAAGGCAGCATGGGCCCGGAACTCGGCACCCACGACGCGCCGGAAACGCCCGAGTCCGAGGCCCAGCCGACCGAAGAGGTCGAAGCCCGGCAGCAGGACGAAACGGCGGGCGAGGACGTCCCGGCGGCGATCTACGACGACACGCCCGAACCCGCGCCTGAAGAGGAATCGCCCGCCGAACCGGAACCGCTCCCGCCCGAGCCGGAACCACTGCCCGAGCCGCCGGCCGAACCGGTTCCGCCCGAACCGCCGCCGCCGGAAGCGCCGCCGCCCGAACCTGAGCCGGTTCCCGAACCCGTACCCGAACCGCCGCCCGAACCGTTTATTCCGCCGCCGCCGGCGGAGGTTCCGCCCGAACCGATACCCGAACCCGAACCGGTTCCGGACCCCCCCATGGATCCGCCGCCCGAGCCGGCCCCGCACCGGCCGCCGCCGGACGCGAGGCGGC
>JAJQBO010000009.1 GCA_021203245.1 Planctomycetaceae bacterium | reverse complement strand
CACACGTCACCCCGGCGGTGAATCGTCGACCAGCGGGCACGCGTGTGGTTGTGCCGGGGCAAGGTGCGAATGACCCTGTGCTGCACTGCGAATCAGGATTCCCAGCCGTCCACGTCCAGCCCGCCTTGATGCAGCGAACGTTTTTCCCGCCGGGTGACGGTTGGTGGAGGTTGGGATGTATTGGGGAAAATGGCTGCTTTTGAGCCCGTTCACAATCCATACATCGGGGTCCATGCCCGAAGCAGTAAAGGCGCCAAACTCAACTCAAAGCGGGAGCATCCATCCCCTGCCCGCCAAGTTCCACCGTTTTCACCCCGCGCAGCCCGGCGTACCGGTCCGGCATGCAGGTAAATATGATGATCTGGCACCGCTCCGCCGCCGTCTCCAGGGCCTTTCCGACCAGGTGCAACCGTTCGGTATCGGAATGGCCGAGCACATCGTCGAGGATGAGCGGCATCCCCTCCTCTTCCGACACGAGGATGGCGCAGGCGGCGCGGTAAAGCAGCAGCAACTGTTCCTTCGCCCCGCCGCTCAGATCGGCGAAGGGAACGGTGACGGTGTCGACGGTGCGGGATTCGATGGCAAGCGCGTCGTTGATGGCGACCTGAAAACCCGGTCCAAACACGTCCCGGCCCAATTCCTCCAGCATCGCCTTGAGGGGCCGCTGGTAATTCTGGCGAATCCGCTCCCGCGCCGCGGTCATCGTCTCGTAGAGCAATTTCGCGGCATTGGCCCTGGCCTGCACCGAATCGAACAACAGCTTCGCCGCCTCCTGTTCCGCCCGGGCCGCGCCCAGCGTTTCGGCGAGTCCCGCTTCGCCCAGCGCCCGCAGTTCTCCTGCCAGATCGCGCTGATCGCCGTCAATTTTCTGGAGCCGCTCCTCCAAAGCGGCGACGCGCCCGCGCAGGGCGAGGAGGTGCTCTGCTTCATCCTCGGGGTTGCGGCTTTTCCACCCCTTTTCGGTTTTTTCCGCCGCATCCTGCGCCGCCGTCAGGGCGGCTTCCTTCGCGTCCCGCTCGGCCTCGACGGCTTCGTCAGCCGCTGTCTCGCGGGCGCGGTCCAGCGCTTCGCTGGCGGCGGCGAGCGCCTTTCCCGCCATATCGCGCCGGAGAACAGCCTCGCGCCCGGCCTGGAGCGCCGCGTCATGGCGCTGCCGCGCCGCCCGTTCCTGCGCCCGTGCCGTTGTCAGCGCATCGTCCGCCGACAGCAAGGCCGATTCGGCGTGCGAACGGGCCTGGACGGCAGCCTCGAGCGAGTCAGGGAGCGGAACATCGCCCCGCGCTTCGACATACCGTGCCAGCGCCGTTTCCATGTCGCCGATGCGGTCCAGCAGCGCCGCTTCCGGCGGCTCGGCATCGATGCGGCGGCGGGCGTCGGCCAGAGCCGATTCCGTGCCCCGGCGCTGATCGGCCCGCGCCTCCGCCTCCTCGACCGTCGCGCAGCCGGCTGCCTGCAACAGCGCCGTAAAGCGCTCCACCGCTTCGGCGAGGGTTTTTCGTTCACTTTCCACTGCGCTGCCGGACCGCACATCGAGCCGCAGCGCGTTCGGCAGGGTCACGGACAGGGAATCCGCGACCGAATACTCCCGCTCTTCCGCTTCGGCAAGCCGCAGCGCTTCCCCGTCCACCGTCACCTCGACCTCGCCCAGGCCGGTGATGACGACCCGGGGCGCGTCGCGCGTCAGGACGGCCTTGAGCTGTTCCACTTTCGCGGCAGCGTCACGGACGGCGCGGAGCGCCGCCCCGGTCACGACGTTGCCGTCCAGTTCCTGTTGCGCTTCTGCCGCATCGCGGTGAGCGGCCCGGAGCCGTGCCGCTCGCGCTTGCACGTCCGCCAGCGCCGCGACGTCGCGGCAATAGTCGCAATCGCGCCGCGCCAAGGCCGCCCGGTCGTCGGCGTCTTTTTTCGCCGATTCGGCTGTGCGAAACGTGTCTTCCGCAGCGCGCAGGGCCTGCTCGAACGGTTCGCTGCTGCCGCAGGCGGCCACGGCTTCGTCCGCCCGCTTCACATCGTCCAGAGCCGCCTCGACCGCGTCGACGAGGCTTTTGCGTTCGCGCCACGCGGTATCGGCGGCCGTGCGTTCGGCTCTGGCGGCGGCCAGGACCTGTACGGCAAAATCCGCCGCCTTCTTCAGTTCCGCCACCTCGTCCACGACGCGCTGTTTTTCCTCGCGGTCCCGCTTGGCCGTCGCCAATTCACTGGCGACAGCCACCCGCTCCTTCCGAAGCGCGGTGCTGCGTTCGGTCTTCTCGTCCAGCCGGCGGAGCGACTCCTCCAGTTCCGCCACGGCGGCGGTCGCCTGTTCCAGCCGTTTTTTCGCGCCCGCGATCTCGCTGCTCTCGCGGTGGTTTTTGTAGAAAAAGCGGTGGTAGTACTCGGTGACCCGCTCGTAAATCCCTTCCGACGGATCGTCCCCCTCGCCGCCGCCGGCGGCGGTGTCCACCGCGCGCATCAGGGCGGCGTTCCCCTCGGCCTGGAGCAGATCGACGTCCTTTTTCTGGCTGAACAGGGCGTCCCACAATTCCTTGCGAAGGGTGGCGCGGAGAATCGCCTCCACCCGTTCGTGCGCCATATCGCCGGTCAGGCTTTCGGCCGCCGGCCGGTGCACGGTCAGGGTGGTGCTGTTCCGTTTTAAAAAGCGCTTGGCATAGGTGAAGTGGTAATCGCCGCTCGTCGCCTCGAGTTCGACCACCGGCCCGGCGTCCTTATCCACCGGCTTGATGTGTTTTACCTTGGTGGTCGACGATTTGTACTTGAACAGGGTGGTGACGGCTTCGGCCAGGCTGGATTTTCCGGCCTCGTTCGGGCCGTGGACAAGGGTGATGCCGGACGCGGCAAACTCCACCGTCGCCTCGCCCACACCGCGGTAATCCCGGATGGTCAGCCGGTTAAAGCGCATGGCCGTCCTCCCGCGACAGGCTGAGAAGGAGGGACAGCGCGCCCTGCGCGGTCCTGGCGTCGTCGCCGCCCTGCGCCAGCGTTTCCCGCAAAACCGCCACCGTTTCGGCGGCAAAACCGGTGAACTGATCGAACCCCAACGCCCCCTCGGCGGTCGCGTGCAGGGCCGACAGGTCGCAGTCAAGGGAGGCGAAAAGGTGGCTCTCATGCTCGAGGCCGGCGTGCAGTTCGTCCAATTCCGCCAGGGTAATGAGCCCCGAAACGGTGAGCCGAAGAACGCAGCGGTCCTTGTCCCGCATGGTTTTGAGGCGGGAAAGCAGGTTCAGGACGTCGTCACGGCAGTGCAGCGATTCTTCTTCCGGCTCGGCAAAGGTCCACGCCCCGGTCCGCACCTTGTCCACCCGCACGCCAAGGGGATCGATGTCCACCACCGCGACCCAACCCGGATCCGGTTCACGGAAGGCGGTCGCTTCCGGCGTGCCTGAATACAGGATGCGCCCTGCCGCATCCACCTGCTGAAACGAATGCTTGTCGCCAAGGGCGATATAGGAGGCGCGGCCGTCGTCCACGGCGGCCTGCAACAGGTCGAAGGAGAGGCGCGACGGTGATTCCGATTGCTGCGCCAGGCGGTCCACCGCGCCGTGGCCAAGCAGGATGCGGACGCCGACGGTCATCGGCTCCAGCCCGGCGAGGACGTCGTGCAGCGGGTTGCCGTCTGGTTCGCGTTCGAAAAACGGCGCGCCCACGAGTTCGACGCCGTCCGCCGCCGCGATGGGCCGGGAATCGGCGACGACGACGACGTTGTCCGGTTTGTGGCTGGTAAAGCGGGGGTGGCGGTAGACTGTGGCGTCGTTGAAGGCGTCGTGGTTGCCGGGCAGCAGGTAGACAGGCGCCGGAATGGACCGCATCGCCCCCAGCGCCCGGGAGACGGTCGCCGGCGCCACCTGGTTCGAATCGAACACGTCGCCGCAGACGACGACAAAGCTGCAGCCGCGTTCCCGGACGATGTCCGCCATGCGGCGGACGGCGTCGAGGCGGGCCTTGGCGAAGTCGTCGCTGCCGTCATTGAGGAAGCGCCTGGTCATGCCAAGCTGCCAGTCGCTTGTATGGAGAAAGGTCGTCATGGAGGAGGAGTATAGCAGATTCCCGGCCGTTCCTCAACCTCCGCCGTTTTGCCGCCGGCAGGGAGGCCTGCCGCTACGGTTCGACCGGCTTCGATTTTTCGATAATCGCCGTCACGTCCTGCGGTTTTTCGGACGGGCCGAGCCAGGCCATCAGGGCGTAGCGCATCGCGTCCTCGACAGACATGCCCGGCACCGGCGTGCACTGGTCGCGCTCGATAAAATAGGTAAAGCCGCCGAGCTGGTAGCTGAACGGCACATACACGGCCATCAGTTCCTGCGAATTGGCGCTCAGGGCGGCGGGCAGCTCGCCCAGGTCCTGCCGGGTGACGATGCCAAGCTGCCGCCAGCCGTTTTCCAGGGTCACTATCACCACCATGTCGCCCCGGGCGGTGCCGCTCGCGCCGCCGGTGACAAAGCGCATCACGTCCTGAATCGAGCCGTACAGAGTTTTTACGAGAGGCAGCGATTTAATCCAGTGTTCGACCAGTTCGAACACGCCGCGCACGATCCACAACCGCATCAATAACCCGACCAGGAACACCAGCACGACGAAGAAGGCGATGCCCATCCCCATGCGGTAGACTTCGCTGTCGCCGGGAAACAGGCCCTTTAACGGATTGGCGAGGATGCGTTCGACAAACATGCCGAGCCACACCACAATCCATAGCGTCACGGCGATGGGGATAAGCGCCGCCAGCCCCTGCCCCATGACTTTCATAATCCAACGCATGCCGACTCCTAGGCGGGTAAACCATCGTCTTCGGACTGTTCGGAGCGCAAACTACCCCCGTAATCTCCCTCTCCCTCGAGGGAGAGGGCCGGGGTGAGGGTGTCGCGCCACTCCTAACTCTTCGCTAGGAAAACACCGAACAATCCTCCGACGCCCCTCGTAAAAAACGTCGCGACCGCGCACGGCCGCGACGCGTTTATTTCCATAAAAACGCCTCGCTCAGTCCAGCACGGTAACCCTGTTGTCGATGCGGGCAAAGCTGAACAACTCCTCCACATTCTTGTTCAGCAGCCGCACGCAGCCGGCCGAGGTATAGCCGGGGATGGAGTCGTCCACGGTGGTGCCGTGAATGCCCAGGCCCTGGGTGTTCATCCCCTTCATCGCCATCCAGCGGCTGCCGAGGATGTTTTCGGGGTGGTTGTTCGGCAGCAACTGGCCGTTGGCCGGATTGGTCCAGGAGGGATCGCGCTCCTTGGAGGTAAGGTGGTAGACGCCGGCCGGCGTTTTGTTGCCGTCGCCGACGCAAGCCTGGTATTCGCGAATCCAGCGGCCGTCGAGGTACCAGGTGACGGTGGGCGTCTTGGCCGGATCGTGCTCGTTTTTGCGAACGACGATGGAGACGTCCCCGACCACCAGCTTGAGATCCATGCCGACGCGGATGCGGTTCGGGTCGATGCCGTTGATGCGGGAGATGGATTCGTAGTCGACGCGGTACTTGTTGCCGATGCTGGAGAGGAACTCGCCCGACGCGACCTTGTGGTACCGGGCCAGCTTTGACGGAGCGGTGCCGAAAATGACCATGTCGTTGATGCGGTTCAGCTTGGTTTTGACCTGGCTCTTCACCGCTTCGGGAAGAAACGGCGCATCGTCCTGGCCGAGGACGCGCGAGTACAGTATCTGGATGTCGTCCCAATAGGAAATCTGCGGCCGATCGCCGGCATAGCGGTGGAACCAGGTGTCGGCGAGAGCGAGGGCGGAGAAGCGGCCGCCGCGCAGTTCGGGGTATCGGTCGGCTGTTTCGCGCCAGGCTTTTTCGGCCGTGGCTTCGTCCCTGAGCATGCGGGCGGCATAGCCCTTTCGGTAGCCCGCTTCGGCGGCGTCGTCCGGTTGCAGCATCGGCATGGACAGGACATCCTCGACGCGGCGCAGCGCTTCGGCCGGGTCGGAGGCAAGCATCTGATCGACGACGCGCAATTGCGCCTTCGCGTCGGAGAGGACCGGCGTCGGGGCGATATCGGCCGAGGCGACGGCGCGCTGGGTCGGTTCGGGCTGGGCCGGTTCGGGCTGGGCCGGTTCGGGCTGGACCTGGACCGCCTGCTGCGAGCGCTGCATCGCCTGGGCCTGCATATGGGCCTGGACTTCGGCGGAGGACGCGGTCCGGACCGGCGCGGCGGGGGTATCGCCGGCGGCAGACGCCGCGGTATCGACGGGGGCGGCCGGGGCGGCCGGGACGGAACGAGCGGCGGCGGGAGCGGCCGGTTCAGAAGAGGGTTGCGGCGTGGCGGCCACGTCGGCGACAGCCAGGCGGAGGACGCCGTCGGCGGCGGGTGCCGGCCGGGAGGATTCGGGGACAGGGATTGCCACGGCGGCGGAGACGGTTGGCGGACGCAGAGACGCCGGGCGCGCCTGCGGTTCTTCCTGCGCGGCGACGACCGAGGCGACCGCGTCGGTGGCCGGCGCAACTTCGCGGCCGAAGACGGTGCCGAGGAGGGAGGTCGCGCCGTTCCAGGCGCGTCCGGCCAGGCCGGTCTCCCACAGGGCATACCCACCCCCCCCGACAACCAGTAGGACGCAT
>JAJQBO010000223.1 GCA_021203245.1 Planctomycetaceae bacterium | reverse complement strand
CCATTGATAACTACAACTTCAACCGTATGACTTGATAACGGGATAGACTCTAAGCCATTTTAAGAATTTTCGTGAACAATAGTCGTTGGTCGCTTCCAGTCGCTTTCGCGTGCTTTCGCCAGACCGCCGGCGAAATCAAGCTTACGCTCCTTTCAGCGCCCAACTCCTTTGTTCACAGAATTTCTTAAAATGCTTTAGGTCTTCGGGATGATCTTGGTGTGGTACTGGTGTTCCTCAGGCTCTTCCAGAATCGACAGGGCCAGCAGGATGCCCACCACCGCGCCCGCGCCTTCGGGCAATCCGTCTGTCCAGAACCCGGCCACCGCCAAGGCCGCCACCGATCCCAAAACCCCGCCGGGCCACAGACAGCGCCTGCCGAAACGGCCCATCGTGCGGGCGGCGAGTTCGGCCAGCAGGACCATCCACATCCCAAGCCCCACCAGCCCCGAACCGCCCAGCAGGGCCGCGTACCACGGCGAACAGAGATAGGTGTCGGTGGGCGAATGGCCGTCGCCGATGCAGAACGTCTCCGGGCCGGAACCGAAGAACGGCCTGACGGTGAAGGTGGTCAGGGCGCGGGTATAGGCAGGGCCGCCCATCGACGCCGAGGCGGTGATGAGGGCGCGCTTGTCGGCGTCCTGCCCGGCCCGTCCGCCGCCGCCATAGCCGAACACCAGAAGCCCCAGGAAAATCCCCAGAATCCACGCATGGCTGCGCCATGCCGCCCACGCCACCAGCAAGCCCGCCGACGCGGCGACAAGCCCCATCCACGTGTAGCAGGCGCTCAGGACCAGGGCGGGGAGGAGGAAGGTGCAGAGCATGATGACGAAGGCGCGGTTCCTGCCCAGGTGATCGCCCCCGCGCCAGGCGGCGATAAGCGGCAGGACCAGGGCGGCCATCAGGCCGTAGTCGTGCTGGTTCGCAAAGAATCCGCCAATCCGCAGCAGCCCGGTGTCGGCCTGTCCCAGCCCGCTCAGCCGGCCCATGACAAAGATGGCGACGGCGTTGACCGCCAGCCCGGCCGCCAGGGCCCACATCAGCCTGTCGCGCCATACCCGCATGGTCAGGAGCGGCAGGAAGGCCATGGCGGGGAAAATGAGGTGCACCAGCCACGACAGGAACATGTCTCCGGACGCGGGGGTGATGCCGCTGTTGAGGATGGCCAGCCCGACCGCGGCCAGCCACAGCACCGCCGGCACGATGGCCGCCATCCACAGCGGCAGCAGGGTTTTTTCCCGGACGCGGCTGAGGGACAAAAAGCCCATGGTCAGGGACGCCACCCCGAGCGGCAGCAAGAGCCATTCGCCCAAGGACAGCAGCGGAAAAAACCACACGCCCGCCGGCATCTCCAGGCGGACGGCCATCAGCAGGAACATGGCGGCGACGCCGGTCCACCCGAACCAGTCGGGCGGCGTGAGTTTGGCCAGGGTAAGCCGCTGCGACCGGCCCGGCCGTCTTTCGCTGGCATTCATCTGTGTCTCCCCCAATTAATGCGGTGTCCCGCCCGGAGGCGGGTTCGGTTGCGAATCAATCGACCGGAGCCGCCCGGCGAAGCAGCCAGGCCGGCGCGGCCATGAGCGCGATCACCACGATGGCCGCTATCTCGTCGCGGCCCGGGACCGGCACGCTCCAGCCCTGGTACAGTTCCCGCAGGCGGTAATCGCCCAGGCTCGCGACAGCCCCCGCGTTCAGGAGCGCGCCGCCCCGGTAGGCCGCGCCGATGAAACGGCCGAGATCGCGGCGGGTGCGGTAGACCAGCACCGGAATAAGTTTGGTCAGGGTGGTGAGGGACAAGAGCCCGAGGATGGCCCAGGACAGCCAGCGCCAGGGCATGATCCAGGCAAGGACGAGGGGAATCAGGACAAGCGCCCCGCCGGCGACCCAGGCGACCAGGCCGTCGATGACGTCGTCCCGGACTTCCAGGAGCCGGGAGGCCGTTTCGCTCGCCAGTTCGTCCGCGATGGGGGCGGCCCTCGGTTTGGCCGAGTCGCGCACCTGCGACAACACGGCGGCGACAATCATGTAAAATGTGAAAAATGCGGCCGGAATGCGCATCTCGCCGATATAGAGCATCTCGGCGAACGACGGGTGGGCGGTCATGCCGATGACGAACAACAACCCGAACTCCAGCCCCTTCAACAGCGGCGACACCACCTCCACCTTGCGGAACAGGGCCGACCGCACGAGAAAGAGAATAATTAGCGCCCCGGCGGCGCGGAACGAATTGTACCCGCCGGTCATGGCGCACATCAGCCCGGCCAGGGTGGTGAAACCCGCCACCAGGTAGGAGGCCGTGGTGGAGAGGGCGCCGGCGGGGAGGTCGCCGTAGACGTCCTCGTTTTCCGCCGCGGCGGTAAAGATATTGCGCCAGGCCGAATCGGCCATCCCCAGCAGGGCTCCTGCCGCCAGCAAGTAGGGCACGACCAGCAGGTTGCCGGCCGTGTAGGCGTAAAAGCGTATCAGGCAATAACCGGCCAGGACCGCCGACATGGCGAGAAACGCCCTGGACGGGTTGAGCAGGGCCAAAAGGGACAAGCGTTCTCCTGCGTGAAGGGTCGCAATGGGTGACATGATACTCCTCTAAGGATTTATGGCAAGGAAAAGCGGCGGCAATACCACCCGGACGGACAGGGTCCGGCCATAGTGCTTGCGTCACCAATGCATATCCATACGATTAAAATTGTTTCCGTCCCCGCCGCGCCGGAACCGTTTCCGGCGGCGAGCCGGGGCGAGTTGTGGGAGACTGAATGCCCGAGGCGGCCGCGGACCCCACCGGCAAAAATCCCGCACCGGTCGACACCCACGCGGCCGGCCGCGTCGATACGGGGGACTTTGCCGCCCTGGCGGAGGCCGAGGAGGCTGCCGCACAGGCCGCCGCCGAAACGGAGGCCGGCCCCGAAGCCCCGCCCGAGGAAGCGGCGGCCGACCTCCCGCCCCTTCCCGACGATGCCGAACCGCCGCCCGCGCCCAAGGGCCCCAGCTTTATCATCCGGTCGCTCCGGTGGCTGATCCGCTATCACCCGCTCCTGTTCCTGGGCGGGGCGCTGGCCATGGCCGGATATGCCTGGTGGGTCTATCCGGAACCGGAGTCCAGGAAGGTGCCGCCGGCGGAGTCGTTCTACTACGACGGCCTCGACCGCATCTACCGGGTCATCAACCCCGACCTCCCGCTCGTCGCCGACGCCCCGGCGGACGAGGCGCTCGCCGCCCGGAACGCCTTCCTCAACCTCTTCGTCTTCCACCGCGAAACGCTGCGCGATTACCCGCAATTCATCAACCCCCACCTGCTCCTCGCCGAGGCCAACCGCATCCTGGCCGAGTTCAACCCGAACATGGCCAACCGCTATTGGGCCGACGCCCAGGCCGCCTACGGCGATGCCGCCGCATGGGAGGGACGGGACGACGATCCCGCCCGCATGGCCGCCTATATCGCCTGGAACTTCCTGGGCGGCGTCGTCGACCCGGCGCTCGTCGACCCCACCGACGACGAGGTGGTGCTCCGGCGCAGCCGCCGGAACGACTATATCGCCTACCGCCAGGCCGAGGCCGACGTCAACCTCGGCCGCCCCGAGTTGGCGAGGCAAGTGCTGGAGGATCTGCGCCGGGCCGAGGACAGCCGCCGCCGCGAGGAACTCCGCCTGTCGGCCCAGGAGGAGTCGGTCGGCGGCGACGTGCCCCGCCGCGCCTTCGAACTGGGGCCGGACGAATACCGCGACCTCGACCTCCTGCTCGCCCGGACCTACGACGGCCTGGGCCAGGCCGCCACCGCGCGCTCCTGGTATCTCCGCTATCTCGCCGCCGTGCCGGGCGGCCGCAACCACGCCTTTGTCGTCGAACGGCTGGCCGACATCGCCTACGCAGACGGCGAGGTCTACCGCCGGGTCAACGGTGAACAGGCGGCGGAACATTACGGCGCCGCGGCAAACTACTACACCGACCTCATGAACTCCCCCTCCGCCACCCGCAGGCAAATCGACAGCGCCATCCTCGGCCTGGCGAGGACCAACTCGCGGCTGGCCTCGCTCGTGCCCGAGGGCGAACTGGCGGGGGTGGACGAACTGGGCGAGGCGGGACGCACCCTCCGCCGCTGGCTGGAGGAATTTTCCGGCCAGCCCCTGCCGCGCCGCACCCTCAGCCTGCCGCTGGCGGTGGGGGAGACGCTGTCGAAGCCGGAGAACATCCTCCCCGGCGGCACCGTCCTGCCCGGTGTGGTGGGCGGCAACCTGTCGGCCATGGCCGGCGGCCTGATGGCGACCCCGCACGAACGGCGGCGTCTGTATCTCACGGAAGCGCTGGTGAATTACGACCGCATCGCCGTCCAGCGGCGCGGCACCGAGGAAGGGGAACAAGCCGCCGTCGCCGCCGCCCGCGAAAGCTGGAACCTCGGCCTCAAGGAGGAAACGGAATCGCGGCTGGAACGCATGATCGACGACCTCTCCAGCCCCGACCTCATCCTGGCGGCGCGGCCCGGCCTCGCCAAGGTGGCCTTGGACCGGGGCGAACTGCGCCGGGCGCATATGCTCATCCTCGGCGGCTACGCCCACCCCATGCCGCTGTGGTTTACCGAGACAGACGCCGACTGGCAGAAGCTGGCGGTCCTGCTTGGCAACGCCGCCAACCGCGAGCCGCGCGGGGTCTGGCACCGGCTGTGGGAAGTGCTGCCGGAAGAGGGCAGGGAAATCGTCAACTACGCCGCCAGCGGACGCCGCCTGGACGAAACGTACATCTCCCGCTTGCTCCGGGCCCTGAACGCCGTCCTGCGCCGTCCCGATTTCTACGTCCCGGAGGACTTCCCTCCCAACGACCGCAACGCCTACCTCGCCTATATCCTCGACCGCAACCCCGAACTCCTCACCGAGGAGGACGTGGTGTGGCGGAACCGCCTCCTCCTGGAAGAGGCCTGGCCCTACGACCTGGCCCGCCGGGCGGCGCGGGACAACATCGGCTTCCAGCCCTTCCCGCCCGCGCGGGAACTGACGCCGGGGGGCCTGGTCGACCCGGCCGAAGTGCGGGACGTCCTGGTCGCCATCGCCGCAGGCTGGTCGCGCGCCGGCCATGCCGCGACCGAACTGTCCGAGCGGCTTCGCATGATCACGGAAAGCAACGTCGCCTATACGGCCGCCCTGGACAACTACGGCGGCGATCCCGGCGAAATCCTCTACGAACTCGCCCACAACGACGAAACGCTGGCCGAGATCCGGGAGATTCAGGGCGACCACCTCGAAGCGCTGTCCCTCACCGCCCGGGCGGCGCGGTCGTACACCGGGGTGTCGTTGCGGGCGCGCGGCTCGCCCCGGGAGATGGAATCGCTCCTCGCCGCCGGCGACGCCTTTTTCCGCGCCGGGCTGCTTGAACGCACGGTGGAGAGCCAGCAGCGCTTTCTCGACCGTTTCGGCTACAACGCCCAGCCCGGCAGCGAAAGCGCCCTGGCCGTCGTGCGGGCGGAAAACCTGCTCGGCCGGGCCTACTGGTTCCTCGGCGACAGCGCCAGGGCCCTGGAGGCGTTCCGCCACAACATCCCCCGCCGCACCCCCGACCGGTTCAAGTCGATGTATTATATCGGCCGGGTGCTGATGGAGGAGGGCGAAGCCCTGAACCGGCCGGAACTGCTCGGCTCCCTCGCCGACCCGCTGTCCGCCCTGGACCGGAACGGCGACCCGATAATCGAAACCGCCCTCCAGGCCTTCAACCATATCCGGCAAAGCCCCGGCATCAACCCCACCGCCAGGGCGTGGCGCTGGGCCACCTTCGACCTGGCCAAGCTGCGCCACCTCTATGCCCAGAACGCCCGCCGCACCTGGCAGGAGGCCCAGGCCGCCGCCCAGGCCGCCGCGCCCGCGGGCGAGGGCGTGCAGGCCGAGGGGGAGCGCGACTGGCTCGCCCTGTACGACGCGGCCAGGCTGAGCCTGACCGAAGCGCTGGAACGCTATCCCCTCAGCCGCGGCGGCGGCGGGACCGGCATTTCCGTCCGGGTCGAGCCGGAAGATTACGCCGATACCATGGCGGCGCGGTTCGAGTCGGAATACCTGCTCACCAATACCCTGCTGATTTTGGCCGACGCCCGCGAGGACGAAGGCCTGGGCGCCCTGGCGCGGGCGCACCTCGAAAACATGCGCGACCGGAACCGCTACGCCGACGCCCTGTTCGACCCCGAACTGGATCGATTCCAACTCAACGCCGCCATTATCCGCGAGGAGGTCGAAGGCGGCACCTGGGACAGGTCGACGCCGCTGCCGCGCACGCGCCTGGGGGACGACGAAGGCCCGACCCACAACCCGCAAATCCTCTCCGAAATGCTCCGTAACTCCATGCGGCTCCTTGGGAACGAATATTTCCGGGCCGGAGAGGCGGCCCGGGCGCGCCAGCTCCTGGCCACGACCGACCCGTCGGTCGGCGCGGTGGCGTCCGACGCGGCGGGAGGATATTACCAGGATTCCTACAGGATTTGGCAAGACGTCTACGACCGTTTCGGCCTCGTCTACGGCCCCGAGGCCATGGTGAACATGGGCGACAACCTGAACCGCCTCGGCTATCCCGAAGACGCCAGGAACCATTACCGCATGGCCCGCAATATGGCGGATCTGCTGCCTGCCGAGAATCCGGAAGGTGTTTTGCTTGATATCGGACCATCGTTCTGGGGCGATACGGCGACGCAGCGGCTTCGGGACATGGACGACGGCTATACCGTGCCGTGACGGGCGGGTACGCGTGGCGACGATGTGCCCATTGGTAGTCACGCGGTTCCAGAACAAACTCCCCGGGTGTGTATACGGGTAAGCCCGTAGCCGCCATAGGGGCTCCTTGCCCC
>JAJQBO010000213.1 GCA_021203245.1 Planctomycetaceae bacterium | reverse complement strand
CGAGGGCAGAATGTACCAATGCATAGGTGCGGCCAAAAGAGCCAAACATGAGAGGGCGTCCGCCGAGTGCGGACGCCCTTTTTTCTGACCTTTTTTTACATCGCTTTCCCCAAACGTCACCCCGGCGGGAAAACGTCCGCTGCATCTTAAACGGCAAATTGTGCCGGAGAGGCGGGCCTACCTTGGACGGCAGGAGAACCTGATCATCGTGCAGCATAGGGGCATTCGCCCTTGCCCCGGCACAACCACACGCGTGCGCGCTGGTCGACGCTGCACCGGCCGGGGTGACGAGTGGGGGTGCCGGACGTTCGGTCCCTATTCGAGCAGGAACCCTTCCGGGAAGGGGTCCTTGGGGTCCAGGACCCAGGTGGCAAAGCCCATGACGCAGGCGTTGCCGGTGATTTTCGGGCAGATGGCCGGGATGCCGCCGACGGTCGTCTCGCCGACGATTTCACAGGTGAACAGCGAGCCGATGATGCTTTCGTGGACAAAGCGCTCGCCCACCTTCAATTTGCCCTCGTCGTACAGCAGCGCCGCCTTGGCCGAGGTGCCGGTGCCGCAGGGGGAGCGGTCCACCACCTGCGGCAGCGCGACCACGCAGTTCTGGATATCGGCGCCAGGGCTTTTGGGCGGGCCGGAAAACTCCACATGGGTCACGCGGTCCACGAACGGGAGTTCGGGATGGCGCACGGTCACTTGGCTGTCCAGATCGCGTGCGATGGATTGCGCGGCCGCGATCAATTTGCCGCTGTTCTTGGGCTCGATAGTCAGGCCGACGCTCTCTGCCGGAAGAATCGCATAGACATTGCCGCCCCAGGAGATGTCCACGACCAGCGAGCCGAAATCGCCCGACTCGACCGTCACGTTCCGGTTCAGCACCAGCGCCGGCGCGTTGACAAACGCCACTTCCTCGACCACCCCGTCCCGCACCGTCGCCTCGACGGCGATGACACCCGCGGCAGTGTCCATTTTGATGAGGGTGGTCGGCTCCGTCACCTCGACCAGGCCGGATTCGATAAGCGCCACGGCCGCGCCCATGGTGTCGTGGCCGCACATGGGCATCCAGCAGCTTGCCTCGAAGTAGAGGACCCCGACATCGGTCCCCGGCGTGCACGGTTCGGTGAATAGGGTGCAGGACATGATTTCGCTGCCGCGCGGTTCGTACGCCAGCAGCGTGCGGAACCAGTCCTCGTTGTCCTTCATATAGGTGAACTTTTCAGCCATCGTGGTGCCGGGAATGTGGCGAAAACCGCTGACGACGTTGCGCGTGGGATGGCCCAGCGTGTGCGTTTCGACGGTGCGGAAAAGCTTGCGTGCTTTCATGGAAAGGTCCTTCTGCGTCCTTGGAAGCAAAAAGCGTGGAGCCCAATAGACGGTTCAATCGGACTCCACGCAGCCTGCATGGCAAAATCGGTGCGGCGTCTCTCAGGCGGTGGTTTGCAGCGTCCGCTGGATGATGTTTTCCTGGATGTTCTCTTCCAAGTCGACGAAGAAGGCCGAGTAGCCGGCGACGCGGACAAGCATGTTGCGGTACTTTTCCGGTTCCTTCTGCGCGGCGCGGAGCGTTTCGTTGTCCACCACGTTGATCTGCAGGTGGTCGCCCTTCTTGTTGAAATGGGCCCGAAGAACGGCTTCGAGAATATCGATGCCCTTGTTGCCCTTGACGATGGCCGGGTCGAAGCGCTGGTTCAGGAGCATACCGCTCTGGGGGATGGTCGAATCCACCGCGTTGACCGAGTTGACAACGGCGGTGGGGCCGTTTGTGTCCATGCCGATCATCGGCGAGACATTGTCCGCCATGGCGGTGAAGGCGCGGCGTCCGTCCGGGGTGGCGCCGATCTTGCGGCCGAGCACGACGTTGTAGGACTGGGTGGCCCACACCGTGGTCAGTTCGCCGCCGCGGCCGTCTGTATACTTCTTCCCTTCGTCGTCCAGGCTCTTGACGACGAAATGCGCGTACTTGTCGACAGCCTCGATGTCGTTGCCGTACTTGGGGGCCCTGTTGATCAGCAGTTGCCGCATGTTCTCCTTGCCCTCGAAATCCGTCTCGAGCAGGTCCAGCAATTCGGCCATGGTCAGGTATTTCTTGTTCAGGACGCATTCCTCGATAGCGGCTAAGGAATCGGCGATGTTGGCCAGGCCGGTGACAGCGATGGCGGACCAGCGCTTGTCGCAGCCCTTCTGCTGGAGCACCCGGCCGTTTTCGATACAGCCATGGGTAAAGCACGAGCCGGTGATGGTGGGCACGGCATAGGCGTGGCAGGACACCATTTTGTTGAACAGGACGATGAACCGCCGCAGGAAATATTCCTGCTGCTTGAGATACGCCTCTTTCAACTGCTCAATCGAGGTAAAGGTGCGGATATCGCCGGTATGGGGCCGACCTGCTTTTTCGTGACCGGGTCCATGCCGTCGTAGAGGGTGATTTCGAACACCTTGATGGCGTTGTAGTAGCCCATCTGCGACTGGAAGTCGGACTTCCCCTGCGCGACCGTCTCGGTGCAGCCGCACACCGCCCAGTTCACCGCGTCCTCCTTGGAGAAGCCGAGGCGGGTCAGGTAGGAGATGCAGGTCGGGTCGTTGAAGAACGCAGGGTGGCTGCCGCCCTGCAACGCCACCCTCATGGCGAGGCGGAAGGTGTCCTGGTTGATGGTGTCGTGGTAGCGGAACGAGACGCAGGGTTCCTTGGTCTGGAGATCGTCCATGCATTCGAGGATCAGGGTGGTGAGCTCGTTGCAGGCGTCGGAACCGTCGGCGAGCATGCCGCCGATCATCATGTGGATGTACAGGGCGCAGCCGGGGTAGGCTTCGGATTCGAATTCGTTGCGGAGATACCACATCTCCTCGAACTTGATCTTGAACTCGTGGATAACGTCGGCGATGTATTTCCTGCTGACGCCGTTGGCGAGATCCTTGATGTAGAAATCGTACATGTACTGGTCGAAGCGGCCGAGCGAATGGTCGGAGCCGTTGTTCTCCATCATGAAGGCGAGATGGGTGAACCACACCAGTTGCGCCGCCTGTTCGAAGGTTTGGGGCGGATTTTCCGGCACGACGCGGCAGTTTTCGGCAATGGTCAGGAGCTGTTGTTTCCGCTCGGCGTCGCTGCACTCGGCCGCCATCTTTTCGGCCAGGTCGGCATAGCGGTGCGCAAAGGTGATGATCGCCTCCATCGTGATGATCATGGCTTCCCAGGTCAGCTTCTGGCCCATTTTGTCGATGTCCATGTCGTCCAGGGCGGCCAGCTTCGCTTTGCACTTGTCGATGTAGTAGCGGTAGCCGCGCTTGACCATCTCGTCGTAGTCGGGCGCGAGGTTCATGGTGGAGAGTTGCGAGATGCCCTTGGTGAAGACGCCGATACGGAGGAGCTCCCATTCCTCCTCGGTTATTTGGGCATTGGTGAGATCGCCGAAGGTGCCGCCGTTCCATTCGGCGACCATCCTGCGCAGTTCGTCCTTTTCGCCGGGGAGGAACTGAAAATTGTCGTATTTGCGCGTATCCAGCGTTTCCGGATCCTCGCGCAGCCAGGCCGACATTTCGGGGAAGACGGGGACGGCATGGAGGCGGGAGGCCATGTGGCCGGCCAGGATGGAATCGTCGTCGATGAAGATTTCCTTGTTTTCCAACACGTACTTGAACAGCTTGGCACGGTTGAGAATAAACGGCTCAATGGACGGGCGCTTGGAAAACTCGGTCGCCAACCGCGCCCGGTCGATGCAGATGGTAGGCGGCGCGTTGCGGACCTTTTCACTCAGGCGGGCAATTCTTTCGGACAGCATCGTGTTCCCCTTTTTTCCACGCATAATGGTCGCGGAAGGCGTCATAGAAAATTACCGGATAATTTCCCTGGTATTGTCTTTGGTGTAGAAGCACACCGTTTCGGTCCCTTCGAACACGTCGTTGGCGCACTTGACCAGCGCCCGCATCGCCTCGTCCGCAGGCGGCTGGAGCCCTTCGAGTTCGTAGGGGCGGCCCAGCGCGTGGTACTTGTTCGCGCCCAACTGGTGATAGGCCAGGAGTTCGAATTCGCGGATTTCGGGGATATCGCGAAGAAATTGTGCTATGCCGATCAGGTTTTCGGTCGAGTCGTTCAGGCCGGGAATAATCGGCGTCCTGATAGTGACCTCCACGCCCGATTGGGCGATGCGTTTGATGTTGTGGAGAATAAGCTCGTTCCCCGAGCCGGTGATCGCCTTGTGTTGGGCCGAATCGATGTGTTTGATGTCCAGAAACATGCTGCTGACATAGGGCAGCGCGTGTTTGAATTCGCTGAAATTTCCCACGCCGCAACTCTCCACCGCGACATCGATGCCCCGTTCGTGGCAGATCCGCGCAATCTCCGTCAGGTACTGCGTGTGGGTCAGCGGTTCGCCGCCCGAGAAGGTGACGCCGCCGCCGTTAATGAGGTAAAAATCGCGGTCGCGATCGATCTGGCGGTAGAGTTCTTCTGTTTCGTACTCGGCGCCGACCGGGTATTTGGACGCGGCATAGCAGCGGTCGGTGCATTTCAGGCAGTTGGTGCACCGATCCCTGTCGATGCGGGGGCCGTCGGCGGCGATGCGGATGGCGGACCGGGGACAGGCGTCGAGACAGGCCATGCAGCCGATGCATTTCCCCTGCGATTCCATCACCTCGGGGCCATAGGCCTGGGATTCAGGATTGGAACACCATTTGCACTTGAGTGGACAGCCTTTGAAAAAGACCAATGTTCGCAATCCGTTGCCGTCGTGGATGGAACATTTTTGGACGTTGAAGATCATAACTGTCTGCCTTAGGTGGAGTTGCGGGTATTCGGGCGCTGCGATCCCGGCGCATAGTCAATAATTGCAACCCTGTTGCCACTCTCGAAATTTATGGAAGCCGCCTAAACCCGGACTTTTGCCGGTATCTCCCCGGAAATGCAACTGGACGACCCTGTGATACCGGCCGAATCGCCCGAAAATGGGAGCGGAACAGTATCCAAAATGACCCACTCACGCCGTGAAAGTCGCCGGAAACAAGATTTCCAGATATTTCATCATTTTCTACGGTAAGCACTTAGAAATTTCGCCTATCCAAACGTATCGAAAAAGACACATCGTCCTTTACACTGTGTCATAATGTAAGCATAATCTCTGTTGTCTAACATTGCGCACTTTTATACAACAAAAAATCCCCGCAATACTCGGAAAAATCCGGCAGAGAGGATGGTGGCTGCCATGGTGGAACTGAAAAGCGTCGTCGCGAGTATCCGCACTATCGCCCTGCGCAGCGTTCGCCAGGAGATCGTCGGGCGAAACGCTCTTGCCAGAGGCGTTTTCCGCGCCCTGCGAAACCAGGCGGACGCGCTTCCGGCATTGCTCATCCTCTGTACGGATCGCGGCCTTGTCCTCGACCTGACTTCGCCGCTCGAGGTGGAGGATCTCACCGGCTATACCCTGACCGAGGACGCGTTCCGCCTCAACGGCGATTCATGGCGCATCCACGCCGGACAGGAGGGCTATCGCCTCATTTCCTCGGCCCAGCCGGGAGAGACAGCGCTGCTCGAAAAGCTTATCGCCGGCATCGACGCGATGCTTCGGGTTTTCGATTCGTCGGAACGCCACAACCAGCGCCTGCTTGAGTGCCTCGACTCGGTCCGGAATGCCATCTCCATCTACGACAAGGAAGCGCATCTCCTCTATGCCAATACGCAATTTTGCAAATACTTCTGTATCGACGACCGGTCGGCCGTGCTCGGCATGAACATTCGTGACATCATGACCCGCACCGGCCTGCGCATCTATTCGATGGAAAGCGATTCCAGCAGCCTGAAGATGTTCGACGTGTTAAAGACCGGCAAGCCGGCCCTGGATTGGGAAGTGCGCATCGAATCGAAGAACGCGCCCGATTCCGCCCGCCTTGCGTCAAACGATCTCTACCCCGTGGTCGGCCCGAACGGCGAAGTCGAGGGCATGGTGGAACTGGCCCGCTCCCACCAGCAGGAAATGAAGCGCACGCGCAAAATCCTCGGCCTTGCCGCCGAATACAGCTTCGACGACATCATCGGCGCCAGCCCGGCCATACGCAAAACCATCCGGCAGGCAAAGGAATATGCGGCCAATCCCTTCAACTTCCTGCTCACCGGCGAGAGCGGCGTGGGCAAGGAACTGTTCGCCCAATCCATCCATAACGCCAGCGCCAATCGGAAAGGCCCGTTTGTGGCCCTGAACTGCGCCAGCATTCCCGAAGGCCTTATCGAAAGCGAATTGTTCGGCTATGGCGGCGGCGCGTTTACCGGCGCGTCCAAAAACGGCCAGGTGGGCAAGTTTGAACTGGCCGACGGCGGCACGCTGTTTCTCGACGAAATCGGGGAACTGCCCTACCATTTCCAGTCCAAGCTGCTGCGGGTGCTGGAGACGTGGACAGTGACGCGCATCGGCAGTTCGCGGCCCATACCCATCAACGTGCGCCTGATCGCCGCCACCAACCGCAATCTTGAAGAAATGGTGGCGGACGGGCTTTTCCGGCAGGATCTCTACTACCGTTTGCAGGTGTTGAGCATTGAAATTCCGCCGCTCCGGGAGCGCGGTACGGACATTCTGCTGCTGGCGGAGTCGTTCCTCAGGCAATTCGTCGATGCCGACAGCGGCCTGGCCAAGACCCTGGACGCCACTACCAGGAAGGCCATGCTTGAGTACGAGTGGCCCGGCAACGTGCGCGAACTGCGGAATGTCATCAACAGGATAGCCATCCTGTCCAAGGACCGCATTGTGACCAGGGACATCCTTGAAGCAGCGATTTCGTCCCGGGGCGCGATGCCTGCCAAAAACCACCCCCCCCCCAAAGCCAGCAGCAAAACCACCGGAGAAAAAATAGCGCCGCCGGAATAAGGAAGAGCCGCAAACCTAGGCACCCAG
>JAJQBO010000195.1 GCA_021203245.1 Planctomycetaceae bacterium | reverse complement strand
CCCCCAACGTCACCCCGGCGTGCGGACCTCCACCAGCGCGAGAAACGGGCGGTTCGGCCGGGGTGACGCTTGGTGGGGGCTTACACGAATTCTTGACAGTCTCAACCCTCGTCCCCGTCCAGCAGCAAGGCCGCCATGCTCGTATCGGCGATGCCCATCAGCGAATACACGACCGGCGCCAGGATATGGCCGCCGTCCATGCCGTGGCTGGGCAGGCTGCGGATGCACACCGCGGCGCTGGTTGGGCAGAGGATGAACAGCGGCGGCAGACGCAGATGGATGTGGTCGCCGGCGCGGTCGTTCGGGTTCAGGACCCGGTCGAACAGCCCGTCGCGGCGCAGCTCGAGCCGGATGACCCGCTCCCGCAGCGTCTGCCTGTCGTTGATGATGTCGGGGGTGAGCGGGAAGCGCTCCCGCAGCACCAGCGGCATGTAGACGCCTTCCGGGGCGAGTTCGGCCGTCAGGGCGAGGAACCGGGACGTTTCGCGGCGGAGCAGATCCTCCTGGCTCGGCATGGGCAGTTCGCCCCGGCGGAAACGCCCTTCCGCCTGCTGCACCGACTCCAGGATGGAGTCCATGATGTCTTCCTTGATGTGCCGTATCTGGCTGGCCAGGATGTCTCGCTCGCCCGCCAGGTCAGGATTCGGCGCGGCGGCCAGGCGTTTGTCCGTGGCGGCGAGCCGTTCCTCCATCGAGGCGATAAGGCCCTTCAGGCGGATGTTGTACGACCCGGCGTTGACGATGCGCCGGCAGGAGCGATCGGCCAGGCGCGCGACCGTCAGGTATTCGAGCGTTTCCAGTTCGGGGTCGGACGACGGCGCGCACTCCATGTCCGCCACCGCCGCCAGGTATTCGTCGGCATAGAGGACCATCACCGTGTCGGCCTGGAACTGGACCGACAGGGGGCGCGTGGTCCTGGCAGTCTCGGAGGATGAAGTCGCGCGCTTCCGGTCGCAGCCACCAGCCCTTGACGCCCAGCATGCCGTAGCGAAGAAACGTCCGCACCACCGTGGGCATCGACTCGTGCGCCGGAATACACCGCAGGCTTGCCTCGCGGTATGTCTTCAGGAATTCGGCCCGCGCCACCCGTTCAAGCGTCTCCAGTTCGCGGGCGACCACGTCCGCGCGCGCCGGGTCGTCAATCCCTTTGTGCAGCATCTGCCGCAGGACAAACAGGTACAACCCGCTCCCGAACAGCCTGCCGGGGTTGACCCGCGCGGCGATGAGTTCCTTGGCGAGCGGTTCGTCAACGGCGAGGGCGTAGCATTCCTTGAACACGCGCGGCAGGGAATCGTTGTCGGCGGCCAGCGCGTCCGGGTCGTCGTACAGGGCCAGGCGTTCCTCCACCCGCGCCGCCAGTTCGGGCGAAAGCGGCACCGCTTCCACACCCTCGCAGTCCTCGGCGACCGGCACCAAATTGGGCCGGTCCGCGACTTCGGCCATGACTGCGGTTGCGTCGTCGACGACGCCGACCGCCTCCTCCGGTTCGAGGACCGGCTGCTGCGGCTCGGGGTCGATGGCGAAGGTGAGAACCGAGAGCTCTTCCGGATCGACCAGCGGGATAACCGCTTCCGCTTCGGAACTGTCGTAGCTGACCGCCTCCACCGGCGGCGCGTCGACAACCCCTTCCGGCGCGCCTTCCCATTCGTCGCGGAAATAGTCGGTCACGTCGGGGCCTTTGCCGTCCGGGTGCGCGGGCGCGTCTTCCGGTTCGTCGAGGAACGCCTCTGTCTCGACGCCCGGGTCGAAGTAGCGGGTGTCGTCGGGGCTGCCCTGGGCTTCGCGGTAGCGCGGTTCGGTGTCTCGCATCGCCCGGGGCATGCGCAGGTCGCTGTCCAGGAACGTCGGCGCGTCGGGGCGGAGCGGGCCGGCGGTGGAGGGGGCGACGACGGTTGCGGCCGCGTCATCCTTGAGGGGCGGACCGAGCGCGGCCGGAATCTCCGGTTCCGCCGGGCGGCGCGACTGGAGCCGGATGACAAAGGAGGAAATCTTGAGGATATCGTGGTCGGTCAGGTGCTGGGGCGTCTGCACCGCCCTGTCGTTCAGGAGGGTGCCGTTAAAGGAGCCGAGGTCCTTGATCCCGCACAACCCATGTTTATAGAGGATGACCGCATGCCGGCGGCTGACAGAAGGGGACGGCAGGACGATGTCGCACTCCTTGGCCCGGCCCAGATACATGGGTTTGCCTTCGACGAGGGGGTAGGTCGCGGTTCCGTCTTTGGATTTCACTATGAGAAAAGGCAACAGCCCGCCCCTTTGCGCGAAGAAAAATCGATTTTCGGCCAGACAACGCAACTTTGGGCCCCGCGTCGCGGCAGACGCGGCCAGTGGTGCCTGGAACGGATGCAGCCATGGGCCTGGTTTTGCCAGACGCGTTCATTATATACCGATTTAAAGGGATTTACCATACTTTTTTCAACCCGAACCGTATACGCGCCCCGAATAGCGCCGCCATTCGGGGCGCGGCCACGGCGGGAAAAAATGTGTCAAATTGCCGTCCGGCCTGTATAATGGCCTGGTACGATATCCGTATCCGGCCCGGAGACGTTCCGGGCCTGTTTGTATTATGGTAAAGGATCCGCCACAACCATGGACACCAAGCTAATCCGCAATTTCTCCATCATCGCCCACATCGATCACGGCAAATCCACCCTCGCCGACCGCATATTGCTGCAAACCGGCCTGGTCACCGAGCGGGAATTCCGGGCCCAGTTCCTGGACGACATGGATCTCGAGCGCGAGCGCGGCATCACCATCAAGGCCCACCCGGTGACGGCGGACTTCAAATCGGCCGACGGCGTGACCTACCAGATTAATTTCATCGACACCCCCGGCCACGTCGACTTTTCCTACGAGGTGTCGCGTTCCCTCGCCGCCTGCGAAGGCGTGCTGCTGGTGGTCGACGCGTCCCAGGGCATCGAGGCCCAGACCGTCGCCAATACCTACCTGGCCCTGAACAACGACCTTGTCATCATCCCGGTCGTCAACAAGATTGACCTCCCCGCCGCCATTCCGGACGCTGTGTGCGAGGAACTGGTCGCCTTTCTGGGCGTCAAGCCGGAGGAGGTGCATTATGCCAGCGCCAAGACCGGGGAAGGCATCCAGGGCATTCTCGAATCCATTATCACCACCATTCCCCCGCCGTCGGGCGAGACGGAAAAGCCGTTTCGCGGCCTGATCTTCGACTCGGTCTACGACGACTACCGGGGCGTCATTACCTATCTTCGTGTGATGGACGGCGAGATCAAGAAGGGCGACAAGGTTGAGATGCTGTCGAACGGCAAGGTGTTCGAAGTCACCGATCTCGGCATCTTCGCGCCGAACATGAAGCAGGCGAAATCGCTCTCCGCCGGGCAGGTCGGTTATGTCGTCGGCAACCTGAAGGATATCCGCGCCGTCAAGGTCGGCGACACCCTCGCCGCCGTCAACGCGGGGGTCGAACCGCTTCCTGGCTATGTCGAACCGAAGAGCATGGTCTATTGCGGCCTTTATCCGTCCTCGACCGAGAATTTTGAAAACCTCCGGAAAGCCCTCGACCGCCTCGCCCTGAACGACGCGTCGTTCAACTACATGCCGGAGAGTTCCACCGCCCTCGGCCACGGCTTCCGCTGCGGCTTCCTCGGCCTGTTGCATATGGAAATCGTCCAGGAGCGGTTGGAGCGGGAAAGCGATCTTGACCTCGTCAAGACCGCCCCCAACGTCACCTACGAAGTGCTCAGGACCGACGGCACGGTCAGCGAGGTGCATTCGCCCGCCGACGTCCCGGACCCGTCCGTTATCGAGGAGATCCGCGAACCCATCGTCAAACTCGAGGTCATGGTGCCGAAGGAGTTCATCGGCGCGGTCATGACCCTGGCCGAGGAACGCCGGGGCGACCACAAGGGGCTGGAGTATATCGGCGGCCGCCGCTGCCTGCTGCACTACGAAATCCCGTTCGCGGAGATCGTCTTCGACTTCTACGACAAGCTGAAGAGTTCCACCCGGGGTTACGGCACGATGGACTACGAGTTCATCGGCTACCGGGCGGCGGATCTCGTCAAGGTCGACATCCTTATCCACGGCCAGCCGGTCGACGCCTTGTCCATCATCTGCCTGCGGGAAAAAGCGGATGTTCGCGGCCGGAAGATTCTGGCGCGGCTCAGGAAGGAGATCCCCAAGCATATGTTCCAGGTGGCCCTGCAGGCGGCTGTCGGTGCGCGCATCGTCGCCCGGGAAAACATCAGCCCGTTCCGGAAAAACGTCCTCGCCAAGTGCTACGGCGGCGACGTGACGCGTAAGCGCAAGCTGCTGGAAAAGCAGAAGGAAGGCAAGAAGCGCATGCGCGCCATCGGCAACGTCACCGTGCCGCAAAAGGCGTTCCTCGCCGTCCTCGAGACGCGGGACGACGAGTAACCGTCTCCAAAAGCTTGCGGAGGCCGGGTCCCCTCGGGTATACTATAGTTGCAACGTCCCAACCGGACGGGAGGACTGCGCCATGTTCCGTAAACCCATGCGGCTCGAAAAATGGATAGCCTTTGACGGCGCGGTGCCGGTGGATGCCGCCCAGGCGGTGGCGACGGCGACGGCGGACGACGCTGTCGACCCTGTCCATGACACCGGGATGGCGGACGACGCCGATTCCCATGAAGCGGCAATTCTTCCCGGCGAAGAGACGGACACGGACGGACCGGAAAACCGTGACGACAGCCAGGACGGTGGTGACGAAGCGGATGGCCGGTTCGGCGGAGACGACGAGGGCGGCGGCATCACCATCGCGTCCCTTTCCATTGGCGTTCAGGACGACGACGGCACCGTTGATATTGAAGAAGAGATCAATGGCAGCGACGTCAGCATCAGCTATCCCAAGGAAGGCGACACCGACCTCCCGTTCAGGGATGAGGTGTTCGAGAACCACCCCGCCGCGCAGGGGCACGATTTCTATTGGGAAATCACCGCACCGGACGGCGGGTCTTTCGGACTATGGGATAACACCGACCGTGCCGGGTTTCTCACGGCCTACGGTCCTCTCATGCCCACATCGGGTACCACCTATTATGCCTTTGACGCGGGCGGCGGCCGTTTCGTCGTTGTTGCCTGGAACGGGAGCTCCTTCAGCGACGGCAACCACGGTTCCGGCCTGATCGCCTATGGGGCCGACGGATCGCTCCGTTTTCATCTCGACAACCCCGGCCAGTTCACCCAGGGTCAGGGCGCGACCAACGCCGTCTTTCGCAGCATTGTGTTCAGGCCGGACACGCCTGGCGTCACCAGCGTGACAGGCTATGACGTAGTAGCCTATTACAAGGACAACACCCGGACGGCACCACCCTCTTTCATGACGGTCCCGGCGGCATGTATAACCCGGATACCGATGGCGTCACTGTCCTGGAAAAGGATGTCCCTGGTCCGGATCCCGATCCCGATCCGGAACTCCCGCCCCCCTTCAACCCGTCCCCCGGCGGCGACGACGGCGGCGACGGTCCGGACGACGGCGACGACTCGGGCGACGGCGACGAGGGCGACGACCCGGTCCTCACCTACCAGGAGCTGGACGCCCTTTTCGACAGCGGTTCCGACGACGACGGCGGGTATGAGGAAGCGCGCGACGACGGCGAGCCGGACGTCGTGGTGGAACTGGAGTCCGCCGCCGAGGACGGGGTCGACTCGGCAGCGGCCGCCATGGCAGCGGAACTCATGCACGAGGTCGAGGTGCTGCTCAGTTCGGTTCAGGGCGACCGCGAAGTGTTGCTGCAATCCCTTACCGCCCTGCAGATGGAATATCTTCGCCGCGGCTTTGATCACGACGGCGCGCTCCGCGATTTTCTCCGCGAGCTGTTCGAACGGGGCGATCGGGAGAAAGGCTCGGTCAACCGGGTTATCGTCGAGATGCGCCGCCAGTTGGGCGCGTTCAACCTCCTCGCCGCCGACCAGCGCGACGGCATGCTGGTGGAGTCGCTCCGCGAATTGATCGAGAGCGCCGAACGCCGCTCGGGCGAGATGGCCGCGCTGTCCCGCGCCCTCGAGGCGGTGGTCAAACAGTTGGGCGAATGGCATGACCGGGGCGTCGACCCCGACGCCGCCCAGGCCAGGGCCGTATTTGCCCGCGTCTATGCCGACGCCATGGCCGAGTGGCAGGAAAAGGCGGAGCGCCTCGACCCCATGGGCCGCGAACTCATCACCGCGTCGCAGTAATCCGATCTGCTGTGCGGCGGGCGTACGGTTGACGCGGCATTAAGATTCTCGAACCACACAAACTCAAGCAGCCCGCGTTCCCTTCCGGAAAAAGTTGTCACCGCATCTCCCCCAACTTTGGGCGGTTGCATAAACTCCGCCCAGCCAAGGACATCCTCCCTAAAATTAGGCTGAAGAAACCTGTTGCGGCCGTCGATAGAACTCCATATAATCGTTCTTTCGCAGCCGATTCTTCAGCGCGTGACGGTTTGCGCAAATATCTTTGTAGTGCAACCATCAACGCTGCCTACGCAGCGTCGTCTTTTGGGGGATACGATAATGTTTGACAAAGTCAGCGGCCATTGCCGCATCCGTGAAAGCATGGTGGACATTCTTTTCGTCAAGTTGAAGAAGGCGAAGGCAAAGGCCGGAGCCAAGACGCCGATTCGTTGCCAAAGCTCCAACGAGTGCCCACGCAGCGTATTCTGTAAATTCGTCAATCCCTTGGCGAATCACATCCCTGTCGACTTCGGCGACGGGACCGGCACGGCAGAGGCATCCTGACCCAATCACCTCTTGAAATATGGCAGCTATCCACCATCCCCCGAATCCGGGGGATGGTTTTTCATATGGGTCATGGCGGCCATACCGTCCACGTCCGTCATCCCCCCCAAACGTCACCCCGGCGGTGCAGCGCCGACCAGTGCACACGCGAGTGGTTGTGCCGGGGCAAGGGCGAACGCCCCCCTGTTCCACCACGATTCGCCCCGCTC
>JAJQBO010000015.1 GCA_021203245.1 Planctomycetaceae bacterium | reverse complement strand
GATAACTCCCTGAAACATGCCGTATGCTATGCCGTGAGATAGCCAAACATGAGAGCCCTTCGACGCCATCGTCGAAGGGCTCAATTTGAAGATTGGTGCGGAAGAGAGGACTTGAACCTCCATGATCTTGCGATCACTTGGCCCTCAACCAAGCGCGTCTGCCATTCCGCCACTTCCGCACATCGTCAGGTGAATGGAAAAAACATTCTATGGTTTTCGACCCGGTTGTCAATACTATCTTTGCAATTATTTCGATACCTGGCGGCTTTGCAGGAAGGCCCGGAGTTCGGACAGGGTCGGCGCCCCGGCCTGCGCGCCGGCGTACCGGGTTTTGATAGCTGCCGCGGCGGAGGCTTCGACCAAACGCTGCCGCGGGTCCAGGCCGCGCACCAGGCCGGCGGCATAGACGCCGTGGAAAACGTCGCCGCATCCCGTCGTGTCCACAACCGTCTCCATCGGGAATGGCGCCTGGTGGCAGACCGTCTGCGGATCCCTCCCGAGCGCGTACCATGCCCCGCGCGTCCCGTCGGTGACGCAGGCGAGGGTGCGGCCGGGTTCTGCCGCCAGACGGCTTGCCGCCTCGTCGGCTTCGACTCCGCTCCCAAGCACCTCGCGCGCGTAGTGGTAGGGGATGATGAGGTGATTCGTCAGGGCCATCAGATCCAGGGATCCGGGAGCGGTCCGCTCGAAGTCGCCCACCACCGCCACTCCGCGGCGCCGTGCCTCAGCCACCACGTCGAGAACTGCTTCCGCGTAGAGATGGTCGACAAACAAACAATCGGCCTGGAGCGCCAAGGCCGTCTCCGTTTCGCCCATCGCCGGCGCGGCGGAGCGGGAGTTGTCCCACATGATGCTGCGTTCGCCCGTGCCTTGTTCGATAATGATAATGGACAGGTAGGGTTCGACTTCGGGGGTGGGGCGGTTTTCGAACAGCGTCACCCCTTCCCGCGCCATGGTCTGACGAAGAAAACGGGACAGTTCGCCGTCGCCCAGGCTGATGACGTGGCCGCACGCGACGCCGAGCCGCGACGCCGCCACCAGTGCGGAACCGGTCAGGCCGCCGCATTGGCGCGTTCGCGACAGCACCTGTTGTTTTTCGTTGGGTTGTGGATGGTGCGAGACGACCAGCAGGTCGTCAATGGTGGAGATGCCGAGACCCAGGATTTGTATGCGCGTGTCCGCCATGTTCCTCGTCCCCGATACGTGCGTGTGGCGGAACTAAAAGGAGGTGGGTTCGGAGGTGTCGTCGTGCAGACCGTCGGTACACATCAGTTCAACCGTTCCCACTATCTTGAACAACGGCGAGGCCGAGTACAGCCCCGCGATATTTCGCGGCGTGGTGCCAAGCGCCACCTCGTCCCGCATTGGTTGTAAAAAAGAGGTCGGTCCACCCTGAGCCCCCAATTTGGCGGCGGACCGACCAATCTCCCCCATCGCGTACGCAGCAGCCATCGGCCGTATAAGCATACATCCCCCCTTAGTGATTTTCGAACGCCGCTCACCGCAAGGGCGGCGTTCAGTCCCGCCCACAGCCCCGCCTGGTGATTTTCCCCAAAATCAACCAGACATTTTCGGGCTGCGAGCCCCCGATGCCATCCCGATCCCTTGTATCCCCAGGTGATGCCGGTACCGCTGTTAAATACCGAATATTTTCCGTGCAGCCGTGCGCCGTCGTTCTTCGTATTTGGCGGTTTTTTCCACCGAGGCGGCGTACAGCTTTGGTTCCCAGATTTCGATGCGATCGTCGACGCCGATAAACAACACACCCGGCCCGACGATGCGCGCAGCGTCGATAAAATGCCCGGGCAGCACAAACCGCCCTTGGCTATCCACCTCTACCGGATGGGCTTCGGCCATGAAACTGCGGAAAAAATCGCTGTCGCCGGATTCTTCTGCCACCCGGCGCGCGTTTTCCTTGATTTTGCCGAATTGACGGTGCGTATACATATAAAGACAGGTCGCTTCGCCACGGAGGATAACCCAGGTGCGACTCTGTTCATCGTCGGCTTGGAAGGAACGAAAACGGGCGGGAATCGCCACCTGTCCCTTGCTGTTGAGTTTATTTTCAGCGCTACCGTAGAAATAGGGAGAGTATGTGTCTTCCATATGTAAACTACCTCTCGCTATTTTCCTCTACTCGGTGCTATGAATCACTAATATAGGGTATCTGCCATTCTTGTCAATGCTTTTTTTCGTGCTCTCCAGCCGCCTCGTCTCTCACTTTACGCGTATCACCCACTACAAATTGGTCCCGTTTCCGAGTACACCACGAGGGGATGGGGTTATTTTTTTTCTCAACGCGGTGGAAATCGGGAGGAGAATAGGCTGAAGTTCCCCGCGCCCGCTGCCGAGGACTCGATGCACGAGGATATGGAGGTATTGGGACGCTCGAGCGTTTTTAAATTGAATGTAAACCTTCCTGCGCTTTTCGGCGTATTCCAGTAATAATCGTAAAACGCAGGCAGGAACGAATCAGTCTGTACAAAGCGCTAACCCATGCAAAGGCCCCTGCCGGAGCAGAGGCCGAAGGCGGATTGCGTGGAGTTGGAAGAAAGCTGCGATCAGGATCGCGATCGCGTGCCGGATTTCAGCATCTTCTTGAACGATGCCGGCACGGGCGCGACAATTTCCACCACGCGGTCGTCGCGGGGATGGTAGATGCGCAGGCGGTGGGCGTGCAGCGCCAGGCGTTCGGCCTTCGACACCCCGTAGCGCAGGTCTCCGACGATGGGGCAGCCGAGCGTGGCGAGGTGCACGCGGATCTGGTGCTTTCGGCCGGTTCCCAGCTTGACCTCCAGGAGCGCCCGCCCCTTGTTGCGACGGATGGTTCGGTAGTGAGTCAAGGCAGCTTCGCCCCTGCCCCGTTCGGCCGGGCGGACGAACAGGCCGCGGTCCTCCCACAGCGGCACGTCGATGTCTCCGTCGGCTGGTTCGGGAAATCCGTCCACCACCGCCAGGTAAGTCTTGTCGTAACGCTTCCAGTCGGCCGCGAGCTTCCGTTTCACTTCGAGGCTGCGGGCCAGCAGCAGCACCCCCGACGCCTCGCGGTCGAGCCGGTGGGCGGCGTGGAGTTCGCGTCCGGCGTCGTGATCCCGGTCGAGACCGAGCAACCATTCACGCATCAGGCGGACGGCGGTGATGTTCCGCTCCCGTTCGCTCGCCACAGACAGCAGGCCGGAGGGTTTTTCGACAGCCAGGAGATCGTCGTCGGCGTAGAGGATTTCCAGCGGCGGCTCGCCCAGGCCCAGCGGCAGGAACGACGCGGGGCTTGCGGGCACCGCCAGGACTTCGACCACGTCGCCGTCCTTCAACCATTCGGCGCCGGAGACGGCCGGCGCGTCGTTTCGCATCACCAATCCGTTTTTCAACCGCTGTTTAATGGTCGGCGTCTTCCAGCCGGGAAGTTTTCGCTTGAGAAAAGGCAGGAGCTGGTCCTTGCCTTCCACCGTAAATCGGGGCATGACACACATTCCTTTCACCCGGGTCGTTACCACACCCGGTGGGTTGTTCGCGGTTGCGCGCCCCGGTCCTGGAGCACGTCGAAGAGGTCGGCCAGTTCATCGGCCCGCGTGGTCGCTCCGAAAGCGGTCTCGCGGCTGATCCTGCCCGAAGCCACCATCTCGAGGAGCGAGGTGTTCATGGTCACCATTCCATCCCGAGCGCCGGACTGGATGACGGTGTACACTTGGTGAATCTTGCCTTCGCGGATATTGGCCCGGACCGGCTGCGTCGCCATCAGCACCTCGAGGGCAACCGCACGCCCCGCCCCGCTCTCCAGTTTGACCAGGCGCTGTGAAAGAATTGCCTCCAGGACGTGGGCGACTTGGAGCCGCACCTGCGCCCCCTGCTCCGGCGGGAAGATATCGACAATGCGCTGCACCGCACCGACGCTGTCGCCGCCCGGGAGTTCAGCCAGCACCAGATGACCCATTTCGGCCAGGTTGAGGGCCGACTGCACCGTCTGCGCATCCTGCATCCCGCCGATCAGGACGATGTCGGGATCCTGCCGCAGCACATGCCCGAGCGCCTCGGCGGCGCTTCTGGTGTCTGTGCCGACTTCCCGCTGATTGACGAGGCAGCGCTTGTTGCGGTGGAGAAATTCGATGGGATTCTCCACCGTGACGATGTGGCCGTCCACGTTGGCATTGATATAGTCCACCATCGCGGCCAGGGTGGTGGATTTTCCCGAGGCGGTCGGTCCGGTGACGATCACGAGGCCGCGCGGCAAAAGGCACAACCGTTCCATGACGGGAACAGAAAGGCCGAGTTGCGCAAAGCCGGGGATATCGAAGGGAATCGTCCTGAGGGTCGCCCCCACCGCCCCCCGCTGGAAATAGACGTTAACCCGAAAGCGGCCGACGCCGGAAATGCCGAAGGCGGTGTCGAGTTCCTTTTCCCGTTCAAGCCTGGCCTTTTGATCGGGCGTGAGGATGGAATGGATGAGGAACTGCGCATCGGCCGGGGTGAGGCTCGGCAGGTTGAGAGAGCGGAGGGTGCTGTTCAGGCGGATGCGCGGCGGACTGCCCGCCGAGACATGCAGATCCGAGCCCCCGTTTGCGGCGAGGGCCCGGAGGAGGTCGTGCATCGAGTAGTCGAGAGGCCCGGCTGGCCGTGATGCCGTCATGCACTACGCCTTGACATAGTTGTAGATGTTTTCATAGTGCTCGGTCGGATGCCGCCACGAGTAGTCGTAGCGCATGCCGTTGCGGGCGAGGCGGTTGAAGGCCTCGGGGTTGTCGTACCACAGCTGGACCGCCCGCCCGAGGCCGTAGTCGAGGCTGGCCGGGGTGGGATCGCGGAAGGTGAAGCCGTTCACTTCGTTCAGTCCGAGGCCGGAATTGTCGAGATCGAACACCGTATCCACCAGACCGCCCGTTTCCCTGACAATGGGCACCGTGCCGTAGCGCAGGGAGATCATCTGGGTAAGGCCGCACGGCTCGTACAGGCTCGGCACCAGAAACATGTCGGCCCCGGCATAGATGATGTGCGACAAATCCTCGTGGTAGCCGATGTACAGGCTGACGTCGTGGTTGTCGCGAAGCTGGTGCTGGATGGCGAGGAAGTCGTTGTTGACCTTGGGATCGGGCGCGCTCCCGAGCAGGACGAACTGCGCCTGCATGCCTTGCGCCGCATAGATGGCGTGCTTGATCAGGTCGAGGCCCTTCTGGTGGGTCAGGCGGGTAACGACGCCGATGATGGGCCGCCAGGCGTCCCAGAGGCCGAGCCATTCGCGGAGGGCCGCCTTGTTGCGGTACTTTTCGAAGAAATCGTCGCCGGCACTGTAGCGCGCCGCCAGCTTCACGTCGGTGGCCGGGTTCCACGACTCGTAGTCGATGCCGTTCAGGACGCCGCCGACCTTGGCGCTGTTCTTGGCGATGGTGGTCTGCAGGCCCCTGCCGCCGGCGGCGGACTTGAGTTCGCCCGCATAGGTCGGGCTGACGGTGGTGACGAAGTTCGAGTAGACGATGCCCGACTTCATCATGTTGATGCAATTCTTGTGGGTGTCGTCCTGCATGCGGTCGGGGCGGTGATGTTCGCGGACGTCAAGGCCGACCAGGCCGAGCAGCTTGTCGCCGAAGCCGCACAGGCCCTGGCATTCGTTGTTGTGAATGGTATAGACGACGCGGGAGTTGTTCCAGCCCAGCTTCTGGTAGATGTCCCAAAGGATGGGCGGCACCAGGCCGGTGGCCCAGTCGTGGCAATGGATGATTTCCGGCCGGCGGTTCGTCTTGAACATGAATTCCAGGGCCGCGCGCGAGAAATAGGCGAAGCGCTGGAGATCGTCGTCGTAGCCGTAAATGTTGGGGCGTTCGGTATACGTGCCGCCGGTGATGAAATTCACCTGCAGGTCGCCGCCGACCTTGCCCTGGAAGACCTTTTCCGGCCGCCATTCGTTGTAGTGGGGACACCACAACTCGCCGTATTCTTCGTGGAGATCGTCGATCAGGTCGTAGCGCATCCCGGAGTACATGGGACAGATTACCTCGACGCCGTGGCCGCGCTTCATCAGTTCGCGCCCAAGGCCGAGGATAACGTCGCCCAGCCCGCCCACCTTGGCGGCTGGCGCAACTTCCGGTGTCACCATGACGATATACATTCTTTTCTCCAGCGGCACAGCATAACTGACCAGGGAGGATTCGCCCGGTTCGTCCGGGACGAACGAACCCTGGGGCGCGAATTGTCGTTGCTCGCCTCCCGTTGGCGTCATGGTGACGGGAAGGCTGGCCTCGGTATCGAGTGAGGCGATGTAATCCGGCGTCTCGGCTCCGTGCGGCGCGCCGGAGAGGACGTCGAAGATTTCCGGCGGCTGTTGCCAGAACGGATTTTCCACCTCGATGGGCGGCGCGGGCGGTGTGGAAGCGCCAATATTTTCGCCGGCATGGGCGGCGGCGCGGGCGAGGCGTTCCGACACGGTGTCCGAATCGGCCGCATTTTCGGCGGCAAGCTGCCGGGCGCGCTCGGCGGCACGGGCTTCCTGTTGGGCGATTTCGTCCTCAATCTTGCGGCGACCGCGTTCGGCGGCGTCTGTTTCGGCGCGCGCCTTTTCGATTTGCTCGGTCATGCGGCGGGCGCGTTCCGCTTCTTCTTCAAGCTTGCGCGCGCGTTCTGCCGCCTCGGCCTCGAGGCGGCGGCGTTCCGCTTCTTCGGCATCGCGACGGATCCGCTCGGCGGCCTCGGCCTCGATGCGCGCCTGTTCGGCTTCCTGCTCACGGCGTCGGCGTTCCGCCTCCTCGACAATGCGCCGTTCAGCCTCGGCCTGACGCGCAAGGATGACCGCTTCTTCTTCGCGACGGCGACGCTCGGCCTCCTCTGCTTCACGGCGCTGACGCTCGGCAGCTTCCGCTTCAAGACGGGCTTTTTCCGCTGCCTCGGCTTCCGCGCGGCGACGCTCGGCCTCCTCTGCTTCACGGCGCTGACGCTCGGCAGCTTCCGCTT
>JAJQBO010000081.1 GCA_021203245.1 Planctomycetaceae bacterium | reverse complement strand
TAGAGCTTTATCTAACCAGCCAACATTGTTCGACTTATAATGGGACAGTAGTGGTACTCGTTATGAAAAGACCGATGTCATGGTTATGGCCTTCATACAGTTCGCTTTTGTTGTTCTTTGGTTTAGATAGTGTCAACAGGACCTAAATAACGACTGGTTACTGCCTGCGTTTTACGGTTATTACTGGAATAAGCCGAAAAGTGCAGAGGAAGGTTTACGCTCACTTTAAAACGCTATAGCGCACAAATTGGCGGTAATACTTTGACTTCCGCAGCAAGGCGAAGCTCCTCACCAGCGTGCCCGGAGTCGGGAAGCAAACGGCGCGCACCCTGCTGGATGAGATGCCGGAACTGAGCACACTCAACCGAAGGGAAGGGGCCTTACTGGCCGGCCTTGCGCCATATGCCCATGATAGCGGCAAAAAGCGGGTAAAGCGCTCCATCCGTGGCGGCCGTTTTTGGGTGCGCAACGCGCTGTACATGGCCACCTTGGTGGCCGTGCGCTCAATCAGCCGATACGCCGCATCTATCTTGCCTAAAGCGTTTCCTGTATGCCACGCAAGCCCTCTCGCAGCGTCAACTGGGCAAAAGCCATGGCCAGAAATTGGTCATGGCAGGAGAAGGCTTTGCAGTAGGCGTCACCGTCATGTTTCTGAACGCACTGGCGAAAAAGCTTGCGCGGGAGAAATTTCATAAGCTGAGTAAAGACGTGTTTGCCTTCGTGCACACTGGTCCTCCTCATGATAAAGGAAGCCAGAATTGTACGAGACGATTTCAAATCGTGGCCCTAAATTTTCCGACGCAAATGACTCAACCGCAGTACATTGCGTGAATTTGGAACCGTTTTCTTGGGACAGCAGTGCTCGAAGGGAGAGGGAGATTGCGTCAACGCCTTTGCTCCAGCAACCCCTCCAACTCCAGAATAACCGTCTCAATCCCGTGCTGGGCCAAGGCCCCCTGCCCGCCGGCGGCCGGGACGACGACTCGCCGCCCGTGCCGGGGCGTCTCCCCCGCCCCAAGACCGGACACCGGGTCGTCCTCCATGACGACGGCGGTCATGCGGCCGGGCTGGAGCAGCGCCTCCCGCATCGCGCCCGCGTCGGCGCGGCGATGGCGGCGGAACAACCGTTCCCAAGTGTTTGCCTGGACGACCGCGCCGTTGAAGGTGGTGCAATTGATGCGGGCCTTCTGCTCCGCCGTCAGGTCGGGGTTGATGAGTGCCGCCACCAGCGCGTATTCCGCCGCCGCGCCGCCCTTGGAGTGGCCGGTCAGGTGAATGGTCGTCGTCGCGGGCAGGTCCGCCGCCTGGCGGGCGACGAATTCCGCCGCCTCGGTGTATTGCCGGGGAAGAAAACCGGTCGCGCCCTTCAGGTTGGTGGTGACCCAATCGCGGTAGGTCTGGCGGATGGCTGCGCCGCCGAGGCTGGAGAAGGGATGCCGCTTTTGCCTGTCGCCGATGACGCTTCCCTGAAACGCGATAACGACGTCGCCGTCGCCGTGCTCGGTCACCAACGCGGCGAGGCCGTTCGTCATCATGGTCACGCCTTCCTGGTCGTCCAGATAAGACAGACGCGATTCTTCGGCGAGAGACAGGAAATATTCGAGTTCTGCGTCGGAACAGTCGCGGGCGTTCCTGACCGCGTCGTCGCCGGCAAAAACAGCGGTCACAAGAACAGGAACGACGACGCCGATCCACCCGGCGAGACGTGCGGATCGGCACAAATGGATTGAAGCGGTTTTCATATTTTCAGGACGTTCTGCAAAAATTGCCGCGTCTTCGGGTGGTTCGGGTTGCCGAACACCACCTCGGGCGTGTCGTACTCCACCACCTGCCCCTCGGCCAGGAACATGACCCGGTGGGCTGCCTCGCGGGCAAACGCCATCTCGTGGGTGACGACCATCATTGTCATGCCGTCGTCCGACAACTGGCGCATGACTTTCAACACTTCACCGGTCATCTCCGGGTCGAGCGCCGACGTCGCTTCGTCGAAAAGGAGCACCTCCGGCTTCATCGCCATGGCGCGGGCGATGGCGACGCGCTGCTGCTGGCCGCCCGACAGTTGCCGGGGATAACTGTTCGCCTTGTCCGACAGGCCGACCTTCGCCAGCAGGCTCAGAGCCGTAGCCTCGGCCTCTTCGTAGCCGATGCCGCGCACCTTCATGGGGGCGAGCATAAGGTTCCGCAGGACAGACATGTGCGGGAACAGGTTGAAGTGCTGGAACACCATGCCGGTTTCCCGGCGGACATCGGTCATGCTCACGCCCGGCGCGGTGATCTCCAGCCCGCCGATCCAGATGGAGCCGGAGGTCGGCACCTCAAGCAAGTTGAGGCAGCGAAGGAGCGTCGTCTTGCCGGAACCGGACGAGCCGATAAGGCATACCATCTCGCCCTGGTTGACGGTGGCGCTGACGCCCTTGAGGACTTCGAGCGCGCCGAACTGCTTGTGGACGTTCTCGAGGCGAATCATCGGGTTGCGGGTGACTGCGGTCATGCGGCGAGCCCCCTCTGGAGATGCCTCTCCAGCCTGGCCAGCACCCGCGAGGTGGTGAAGGTCATGAGGAAGTAGATGAGGGCGATGCCGACGTACATGGTAAAGTATTCGTAATGCCTGGCCGCGACCAGCATGGCCCGGTAGGTCAGTTCCGACACGGCGATGACCGACACCAGGGACGAATCCTTGATCATGGTGACGAACTCGTTGCCGATAGCGGGGAGCGCGTTCGCGAGCGCCTGCGGCAGGATGACGAAGCGCATCACCTGGTGGCTTTTCATGCCGAGGGACAGGGCGGCTTCGCGCTGGCCCTTGTCGATGGAGAGGATGCCGCCCCGGAAAATCTCGCCCAGGTATGCGCCCGAGTTCAGCCCGGCGGCGATGATGCCTGCATAGACGGCGGGCGCACGGTTGAAGCCGAGCAGGGGAAAAATGCCGAAATAGAACAGCAGTATCTGCACCAGCATCGGCGTGCCGCGAAGCGCTTCGACATAAGCCGTCGCCGGCAACCGCAGCCACGGCGATTTGCTGAGCCGCAGCATGGCGATGACGAGTCCCAGGACAACCCCGATAGTCACCGACGCGGCGGTGATGCCCAGGGTGTACAAGGCGCCGTAGATCAGGTTGCCGTTTTGTATTTCGGAAAGAATGAGGGACCAATTGACCATTTAATTTTCCTGGAACCACTTGTCGGTGATGCGGTCGTACTCGCCGTTGGCGCGGATGGCGGTCAGACCGTCGTTGATCTTCTGCAACAATTCGGCATTGCCCTTGCGGACGGCGATGCCGTATTCCTCTTCCGACATGCGCGGGCTGGAAATGCGCAGGCCGGAGAGGCGGCGCATATATGCCTGCGCCACCGGCAGATCGACGACAATGGCGTCGATGCGGCCGAGTTTAAGATCGGAGAAGACCTCGTTGTATTTGCGGAACTGCTTGAGATTCGGGTTGTCCTCGCCCAGCACGGTCTCGACCATACCGGCCCCGGTGGTGCCGAGCTGGACGCCGACGATCTTCCCCTTCAACTGTTCGATAGTCTCATAGCCCTCGCCCTCTTCCTGAACGACGATGACCTGGGCGGCGTTGTAATACGGCTGGGAAAAATCAATCTTCTGCTTGCGCGCCTCGGTGATGGTCATGCCGGAGATGGCGGCGTCGAGCTTGCCCGATTCCAGCCCTTCGACCAGGGTGTCGAACGCCTGGTTCTGGATGCGGACGGAGAAGCCGGCGGCGTCGGCGACCGCCTGGATGATGTCCATGTCGTAGCCGATGGGGTTGTTGTTGTCGTCGGTGAATTCAAAGGGCGGGAACTCGGCGTTGGTGCCGACGACGACCTCGGCGGCGGCCAGGGGCGCACAGACGGCAAAGAGGAGCGCGGCGACAAACAGGGACGCTTTCGACATGGTATTTTCTCCGTAGATAAAAGGGACCGTCCGGCGGCGGTCACCTCCCGACGCCGGACGTGAATGGTCAGCTCGACAGGCTGTCCTTCAGTTCGTTCAGTTCCTTGATCTGCCGCGCCAGTTCGAGGCGGCGGTTCTTCTCCATCTCCACCACGTTCGCAGGAGCCTTGTCCAGGAAGTCGCAGTTGTGGAGTTTGAGGTTCAGTTTATCCAGCGCCTGGGTCTTGTTGTCGAGTTCCTTGTCGATGCGCTTGCGCTCGACCTCGACGTTCATGAGACTGGCGAGGGGCGCGTAGATCTGCGCGCCCGGCAACACCTCCGACGCCGCCTGTTGCGGCTTCGGCAGGTCGACCCCGAGTTCCAGTCCGTCCAGCCCCGCCTGGGCCGTGATGATGTCGGCGAGGGGCGAGAGCGAGTCGACATACGCCTGGTCGGCGGCGCTGACCGAGACGCCCAGCTTGGCCTTGGGCGGCAGGTTGAACTTGGCGCGGATGTTCCGGATGGCGCGGATGACGTCCATGGCGCGGGCCATGTTGCGTTCGACCTCGTCGTTCCGGAGCACGGCCATGGCGGCATAGTCGGGCCAGGGCGCGCGCACCAGCATGGGCGCGGCCGGTTCGGGCTCGCTCAGGCCGCGGTTCGGCGCAACCGTCGCCATCAGTTGCCACACTTCTTCCGAGAAGAACGGCGCGACCGGGTGCAGGAGGCGCATGATGTTGTCAAGGACGCAGGCCATGACGCGGGCCGTCGTCTGCGCTTCCGGCCCGCCCGATCCGAGGATCGGTTTGGCCAGTTCCACATACCAGTCGCAGAAGTCGCCCCACGAAAATTCGTACATCGTTTTCGCGTAATCGTGGAAGCGGTACGATTCGATTTGTTTTGTCGCTTCCTCACTCACCGCCGCCAGGCGGGAGAGAATCCACCGGTCGGGGAGGGACAGGGTCGATTCGTCGATAGGCCCGGTGCCGGAGTCGACGTCGGCCAAACGAATCAGCACAAAGCGGCTGGCGTTCCACATCTTGTTAATGAAGTTGCGGCCCATCTCGAAGCGGGTGGGCGCAAGCTTGATGTCCTGCCCGTCGGTCGTGAGGGTGCAGAGGGTGTAGCGGACCGCGTCCGCGCCATAGCCTTCGTAAGTGAATTCCTTGCCGAAGCGGCGCTGCTTGCCGCCCTGAATCATCACGACCGGGTCGATGCCGTTTTCACGCGACTTCGACATGCGGGCGCCGTTTTCGTCCAGGATGGTGCCGTTGATGTAGACCTGCCTGAACGGCACGGTGCCGCGGAAATGCAGCCCCATCATCACCATGCGCGCGACCCAGAAATAGATGATGTCGCGGGCGGTGACGAGCGCGCTCGTCGGATAGTAATAGGCCAGTTCCGGCGTTTCCTCCGGCCAGCCGAGGGTCGAGAACGGCCACAACGCCGACGAGAACCAGGTGTCGAGGACGTCCGGGTCCTGGCGAAGGGTTGTGCAACCGCATTTGCAGGCGGTGGGGTCTTCCATCGACACGATCATCTCGTTGCATTCGTCGCAGTACCAGACCGGGATGCGGTGCCCCCACCAGATCTGCCTGGAGATGCACCAGTCGCGCACGTTTTCGAGCCACGACAGATAGACCCGCTCCCAACGGGCCGGAACGAACTTGAGTTTGCCCTCTTTCGTGGCCTGGATGGCCTTGTCGGCCAGCGGCCGCATCCGGACAAACCACTGTTCCGACAGGTACGGCTCGACCACCGAGTCGCAGCGGTAGCACTGGCCGACCGCGTGGCGGTGGTCGTCGACGTGGTCGAGGAGGCCTGTTTCCTCCAGTTCCTCCACCACCTTTTCGCGGGCTCTGAAGCGATCGAGGCCGGCGAATTTGCCTGCTTCGGGCGTCATCATGCCGTCGGTGCCGATGACGGTGATCTGTTCAAGATCGTGCCGGAGCCCGGCCTCGAAGTCGTTCGGGTCGTGGGCGGGGGTAATCTTGACAACGCCGGTGCCGAAGGCCGGGTCGACCATTTCGTCGGCGATGACGGGAATTTCCCGGTTCATGATCGGCAGGATGACGGTCTGGCCGATCAGGTCCTTGTAGCGCTTGTCGTCGGGGTGGACGGCGACGGCGGTGTCGCCGAGCATGGTCTCGGGGCGCGTCGTCGCGACAATGAGGTTGGCGCGCCGCCCCTTCAGGGGGTAGCGGACATACCAGAGTTTGCCGTCCTTTTCCTCGTGTTCGATTTCGTCGTCGGCCAGGGCGGTGTGGCAGCGGACGCACCAGTTGATCAGGCGGCGGCCGCGGTAGATCAACCCGTCGTTGTAGAGGCGGACAAACACCTCGCGCACGGCCTGGGACAGGCCGTCGTCCATGGTAAAGCGTTCCCGTTGCCAGTCGCAGGAGCAGCCGAGGCGTTTCAACTGGTTGACGATGGTCGAGCCGTACTGTTCCTTCCACTCCCACACGCGTTCGATGAACTTTTCCCTGCCGATCTGGTCGCGATGCAACCCCTCGTCGGCGAGGGCGCGTTCGACCACGTTCTGGGTAGCGATACCGGCGTGGTCGGTGCCGGGCATCCACAGGGTCTCGAACCCTTTCATCCGGTGATAGCGGATTAGGATGTCCTGGAGCGTGTTGTTCAGGGCATGGCCCATATGGAGGATGCCGGTGACGTTGGGCGGCGGGATCACTATCGAATAGGGCTGTTTATTGGTATCGGGCGCCGAGTGATACACGTTCGAGTCGAGCCACTCCTGGAGGCGTTTTGGTTCGACGTCGTTGGGGACGTAGTGTTTGGGCAGTTTGTCGGCGATGCTAGCGGCTTTGGCCATTGTCGTAAATCCTTGCGTCGTGGGGCGAAAAATGCGCTGGGCCGCACCCCTGGAGGGCCGCGGCCACCGCCGTTCCATTGTGCAGTAAAGGGCGTTTCGTTTCAAGGACAAACGGCGTGCCTGCGGGAAAGAAGCCATAACCGGTGCGAGCTGTGTCCGTTCCGACCGGCATTGACGCTTTTCACAGGGAGGACCATCCCGCCTCCCCCACACGTCACCCCGGCGTCAGAACCTCCATCAGGGCAAAAAACGGGCGGTTCGGCCGGGGTCCACGCCACGAACAGTCAATGCACCACTCGCGGCAATGATCCTGAGTTCGGTGCCGTCGACGTCTGTCCCCGTGGACCCCGCCGAAC
>JAJQBO010000011.1 GCA_021203245.1 Planctomycetaceae bacterium | reverse complement strand
ACGTTGAGGGCAGAATGTACCAATGCAGAGGTGCGGCCAAAAGAGCCAAACATGACAGCGCCGCAGCCGGACGGCTGCGGCGCTCCAAGAGAATAGGGGACCGTCTCCCCAAATTAGCGGGAACGAGCCTTGGCCATTTTCTTGCGGCCCTGCTTCTTTTTCGGGCATGACCGTTCTTCTTCGTCGTCCTCGTCTTCATCGTCGTCGTCGTCTTCCATAACCTCTTCGTCGACAACGTCGGCTTCGATGTCGTCGTCATCCTCTTCCTCGGCATCGTATTCGGCGCGGGCATTGGCGACGCGGCCGATGTCGGTGTTGTCTTCGGTGCGGTCTGCCAGCGCGGCGACCGGGTTGTCGGACTCTTCGTAGCGGTAGTCCTCGCCGTCTTCGTCCTGATCCTGGTAGGCGACGATGACCGTGTGGCTGGTGGCCGATTCGACGTCGCCGCCGTGGACCGCGTCCTGATACTGGAAGAATTCGTGCTTCTTCGGCAGTTCGGCGATGTCGACGAAGTCCTCGCGGTCGACCGTCAGTTCGACCTGGGTGTCGAGGATGTCGCGGACATATTCTTTCGTCTGCTTGAAGTCGAGCAGGGTGGGGAATTCGGCCGGGACGACCTCGTCCCACTGCTTGTTATCGTACTTTTCCAGCAGATCCTTGGCGGCGTGGAGGTGCATGAGTTCGATTTCGAGGTGCGTTCCCAAATTTTCTTGATGTGCTTGTCGGTCTCGGTCTCGAGGAAGGAGTAATACAGGTAGCATTGCATATATTCGCGCAGCAACAGGTTTTCGTACCAGGTGCAGTTCGGGTCGAGGAGGGAGCCGTAATGGGTGACGTGCTGCTCCTCCACCATGGCGATTTCCTGGTAGAGCCGCCGGCCCATGTCGTTTTCGTAGGTCGGACCGAGATTCATGTAGAAATTCATCGTCTGCTGTTCGCCCGAGGTGATGATCAGGGTGTTCAGCTTGGTCTGGATGTCGGCCTGGGTGAAATCGCAGTGCCGCTTGACCGATTCGAACGGATGGCGGTAATGGGCGACGGTGGGACGGCCGGGGGTGATTTCGACATATTCCTTAACCAGTTGCGCGGCCGGGGTGTCCATATCCATATCCAGCAGGTTGGCATAGCGGTAGAGGTGATCAAAGTCTTCGAGAAGGGCGAAATCGAGGCAGTCCTTGACGTATTGGTCGGGTTCGTGCATCGCCAGCCAGGCGGTGAGGTCGACGGCGAGGTGCTCATAGCCGATGGTCTGTTCCAGTTGCGTTTCGTCGCCGGGGCTGAGCCAGTTGATCCGCTTCTGTTCCTGTTGTTCGCCGCGCCGGGACAGGGCCAACGCGCGACGGACGTCGTTGTCGTCGCAGTTGCGGTGGAAGTTCTGGCCAAACATCACGGCTTCGACATGGATGCCGTTCATGAGGATAATGCGGGCCTTGGTATAGGGGTCAACCTCCATCTTGTCGTACGGCTCGGCATAGAGGTTATCCCAATCAAATACCGTATCCAGACATTTTTAGGCTTCTCCTCGAATGGTTTGAACATTGTTACCTCCTTGCGTGTTCCATAACGCGCTCACCCTTTCGTTATAGAATACTGTCGGCGCCCCGGCGTGCAGACCCTTCGCCCATTTGGGTGAAATCCGAACGCGGAGGCACCGGCAGACGCAGTGGCGACAACCGCCCGGTGAGCTACAGGTGCGACCCGCCGGTCACGCCGTAGACTTCAGAAGTAATGTAGCTTGATTCCTGCGAAGCCAGGAACACGTACAGCCCGGCCAGTTCCACCGGCTGGCCGGCGCGCTTGAACGGGGTGTCCTGGCCGAATTTGGGGAGCGCCTCCTGGAACTGGCCGCCGCTGACCTGCAGGGCGGTCCAGATCGGACCAGGCGCGACCGAATTGACCCGGATGCCCTTCTTGATCAACTGCTCGCCCAGCGCCTGGATAAAGGCCTTGATCGCGCCCTTGGTCGAGGCATAGTCAAGCAGGTGCTTGCTGGGATCGTAGGCCTGGATGGAGGAAGTGGTGATGATGGACGAGCCGGGCGGCAGCAGCGGCAGGGCCGCCTTGACCGTCCAGAACATCGAATAGACGTTGATGGCGAACACGCGGTGCAACTGCTCGGTGTCGATGTCCTCGATGGATTTGGTCGCCACCTGGTGGCCGGCGACAAGCGCGATGATGTCGAGGCCGCCCAGCTTTTCGTGGGCCTCCTTCACCATCTTCTTGTTGAACTCCTCGTCAGCCAGGTCGCCCGGGATGAGGTGAACGGTGCGCTTCTCCTTTTCCAGCAGTTCCTTCACTTCCTTCGCGTCGTCCTCCTCGGCGGGGAGGTAGTTGATGGCGATGTCCGCGCCTTCGCGGGCGTAGGCGATGGCTGCGGCGCGGCCGATGCCGGAGTCGCCGCCGGTGATGAGCGCCTTGCGCCCGGGCAGGCGGTTGTTCCCCTTGTAACTCTTTTCGCCGCAGTCGGGGACCGGATTCATCTCCTTCTGCACGCCGGGATACGGCTGCTTCTGCTTGGGAAAGCCCTCTGTCCTGTACTCGTCAACCGGGTTCTTCATGGCATAAAATTCGGAGTCACTCATCCTTCTTCTCCCTGAATCAGGCCCTCACATTCCCTGTCGATGCTACCGGGAGCGGCAACGGAATTCAATGTATTTTTAACTATATGCGTTTATTTTTATATCCTGTCTCGCCCCCTTTACCCATACCATACAACCCGTTACCGCTTTCCCAAAACTCCACGCGGGGAACGGACGAATTACCGGTACAGAATGTAGTGGAGAGGGGCCGGAGTCCTGCATGAAATACGTCATCATTTCCAACCGACTGCCGGTGACTGTCACGCACACGCCGTCGGGGATTGCCTTTTCCCGCAGCGGCGGCGGCCTGGCCACCGGCCTCGATTCACTCAAGACAGACGTGTCCAAGCACTGGCTCGGCTGGTGCGGCGTCCATGTGGACGATGAAGAGGAGCGCGCCGAAATCGACGCCACGCTGGCGAAAGACCTGCTCCACCCGGTCTACCTCACCCAGGAGCAGATCGAGGACTATTACGAAGGTTACAGCAACAGCACCATCTGGCCGCTGTGCCATTACTTCTACTCATACATCGTTTACGACGAAAAATTCCGCCAGGCCTATTGGGAGGTGAACGAACTCTTCTGCCGCGAGGCGGTGAAGGTGGTGGAACCGGGCGATCTCGTCTGGGTGCAGGACTACCAGCTTATGCTGCTGCCGGCCATGATCCGGGAGCGCGTCCCCGACGTCGGCATCGGCTACTTCCACCACATTCCCTTCCCGTCCTACGAACTGTTCCGCTGCCTGCCCGAGCGGTCCGACATCCTGCGCGGCCTGCTCGGGGCCGACCTGGTGGGGTTCCATACCCACGACTATATGCGCCACTTCATCAGCGCCGCCTACCGGGTGCTGAACGTGGAGTGCCAGGTGAACGAAGTGCAACTGTTCGACCGGGTGTCGGAGACGGAAGCGTTTCCGATGGGCATTAACTACGACCTCTACCACAATGCGATGACCACGCCCTCGGTACAGACGATTGCCGAAGGAATGCGGGCCATCGCCGGGGACTCGAAAATCATCCTCTCGGTCGACAGGCTCGACTACAGCAAGGGCATCCTGGTCAGGCTGCGGAGTTTTGCCGATTTTCTGGAAAACCACCCCGAATTCCGGGGCCGGGTCTCCCTCGTCATGGTGGTGGTGCCGTCCCGCGACGCCGTCGAAATGTACGCCGACCTCAAGACCGCTATCGACAGGGAAGTGGGCGCGCTGAACGGCAAATACACCAGCGTCGGCTGGATTCCGGTCCACTACTTCTACCGCTCCTTTTCCTTCGAGGAACTCGCCGCCCTCTATCACACCGCCGACGTCGCGCTGGTGACGCCGCTCCGCGACGACATGAACCTGGTGGCCAAGGAATATGTCGCGACGAAACGGGAAAGGCCGGGCGTCCTCATCCTCAGTGAAATGGCGGGGGCGGCGGACGAACTCCGCCAGGCGATCATCGTCAATCCGACCGACGGCAAGCATATCGAAAACGCCCTGCTCCAGGCCCTGACCATGCCGGAAGAGGACCAGTGGGCGGCGCTCCGGCCCATGCAGGAACTACTCCAGCGGCGAAGCGTCGACGTCTGGGTGCAGGAATTCATGGATGAATTGCGCCGGGCGAAGGATCGAAACGACCGGTTGAAAAGCAAGTTTCTGGGCGAGGAGCGCATCCGGGAAATCCAGGACCGCTACCGCACCGCGTCGCGGCGGCTCCTGGTGTTCGATTACGACGGGACGCTTGCCCCGTTTGTCAGCGATCCGAAACTGGCGGTGCCGAGCGAAGAACTGCGGACCGCCCTCGGCCGCCTGGCCGACGACCCGGCAAACACCATCGTCATCTCGAGCGGCCGCGACAAAAAGACCCTCGACACCTGGTTCCCCAACCCGCGCATCCGCCTCTCGGCCGAGCACGGCGCGTTTTTCCGCGACAACGGCGCGTGGCACGGCGACTACGGCCAGATGGTGTGGGGCGACGACATCCTGGCCATCGTCCAGCGGGTGACCGACCATACGCCGGGATCGCATATCGAAAACAAGCAAACCTCCCTCGTCTGGCATTACCGCGACGTCGCCAACTGACTGGCCGAACTGCGGGTCACGCAACTCATCAACGCGCTCATGCGGCCCTGCGCCCTCGCCGGGCTGCAGGTCATGCGCGGCAAGAAGATCGTCGAGATTAAGGTTCCGGAGTTCAACAAGGGCCAGGAAATCAGGCGCCTGCTGGACGGCGGTCCGTACGAATTCGTCCTGGCGATGGGCGACGACGTGACGGACGAGGACATGTTCAGCGCCCTCGACTGCAACGCCATCACCATTAAGGTGGGCAAATTCTCCGACTCCGCCTCCCTGTGTATACCGCTGCAACGGGACGTCTACCCCTTTATCGCCCGCCTTTCCGGCGGAGGACCCGGGGAAACGAAAGAAACGCCGTGATCGCCAGCCGTGGCAGAGCCGGCGAGGTCCGTGTCGATACGGCGGCGAATCGGCCCCTGTCCCGATGTGGTTCCCCCTTGTATGCAGGGAGAGTGCGGACACCGGCGCGGCCTTCAGCGCTGTGGAGCGGTTTTCAGGCGGGTCTGTCGCCAGCCTTGATTTTGATGGCGCGGTTGTCGGCGGCGGGAAGCATCTGCGCCGGATCGCGGGTGACGACCACGTCCACGACCGTCGGTTTTCCCGTGTTCCCGGCAGCCTGCCGAAGCGCCGCCGCGAGATCGCCCGGCCGCTCCACCCTGATGCCGTAGCAGCCGTACCGTTTGGCGATTTCGGCGTAATTCGTCTCGGTGAGCGCGCTGGACTGGTAATTGCCCGCGCCGTAAAACGCGTGCTGGAGGGCGCGAATATACCCAGATGCGGCGTTATTGACGACGAGGAGGATGAATTCCGCGCCGGCTCGGATGGCGGTGTCCAGGTCGCCAATCGTCATGTTGAGGCCGCTGTCGCCGGTGATGCCCACCACCGGGCCGTTTATGCCGCCGTACTTCCGCGCCAGCGCCGCGCCGATGCAGGCGGGAATGCCGTAGCCAATCGACGCGAAGCCGCGATTGGCAATAAAAGTCCGGCCCGCTTTTTTCGTGTCGTAGAGAAGCGCGCCCCAATGGGCGGCGAATCCGCCGTCGGCGATAAGGACGCTGTCCTCGGGCATGAATTTGTTCAGTTCTCCCAGCATCCGTCCCATGTTGATGGGCTCTTCCTCGCTTTCGTACCGGAGCCGCGCGGTCTCGAACCACTTCGCCTTGCGCTCCGCTATTTCGGCGAAATACTCCGGCCGCGTCACCGCGCCGCCGGTCAGGGGCCGCAGGGCTTCGGCGATATCGGCGAGGCTTTCGCCGACGTCGCCCCACAACGCCACCTCGGCCGGCGCCCAGCGTTCGATCTCCTCGGCGACGATATCGAGGTGAATAAGCGGAATGCCCTTTTTCGGGTATTCATACCGTTTTGAAGCGATTTCCCCAAGCTTGCAGCCGAGCGAAACAACGCAATCGGCCTGCTCGAGCAAGTCGTTCGCGATGCGGCTATAGCGGCCGAACACGCCGACGGCGATAGCGTCGACGCACGCCACCGCCCCCTTGCCGCTCATGGTGGTGGCGACAGGGATGGCGAATTCGCGCGCGAATGCGCCAAGCTGGTCATAGGCTCCCGAAAGATGCACGCCGCCGCCGGCAAGGATAATGGGCCGACGCGCCCGCGCCAGCAGGGCCGCCGCCGCCTGGACGTCACGGGCCGCCGGACGGACGCGCAGGGCGGGAATGGCGGTTGTGCGCGGATTGATGTAAAAATCGTCCGCCGGGAACGTGTACTCGCCGTGCATGACGTCTTCGGGAATGTCGAGAAGAACCGGCCCGGGACGGCCGCCGGTGGCGACGGCGAAGGCGCGGCGCACCAGTTCGGGGATGCGCTCGGTCGCCTCGACGCGGATCGGTTCCTTGACCACGGGCCGCAGGACCTCCATCTGGCGCGTCTCCTGGGTCATGTTCTTCCACGAGTGGAGGCGATGGGTGTCGCCGGCGATGGCGATAAGGGGGATGCCGGCGTTCAGGCATTCGACAAGACCCGTGACCAAATTGGTCGCGCCCGGGCCGGTGGTGCCGTCGCAGACGCCGGGCTTGCCGGTTATACGGGCGTAGGCGTCGGCGGCAAGCACGCCGCAGCGTTCGTCGTTGATGAGGTGGTGGTCCATGCCGAGGACGCGGTAGCCTTCATACAGCGGCAGAAGCTGAAAGCCGCTCATGCCGAATAGCGGTCCGACGCCGGCCAGCTTGAGCATGGTCGCCAGCGCCATGCCGCCGGTCATGACGCCGCCGTATTTTTCTCCAGACATGCCTTCTCCTTACGCATAGACGATAATCGCGGTACGACCTGGTCGGCCAGGCCGCGCGCCATGCCGGTTTCGAGAAAATCGGCCGGCGTGGCGGTCAACGGCATGGGCGCATGGCCGCCCGGGCAGCGCCGAGAACAATGTCGATGAAAGGTGCGCGCAGGGCGCGGAGTCACTTTGTCAAGGACGAACAAGTTTCTTTTAGAGGAACTTTTGTTCCTTCTAAAGGAACTTTATCCTCTCCGTGACGCTTAGTCAAATCCGGGTGGGGAAAAAAGTCGGATTCCTGTTTTTGCGTGGATTTTTTGTGCAGGGCGGTGGAAAGGCATTTATAATTGGGGTACGCGGAGTACGCCGATATTGTGAACCCCAGCGGAGACACGCACGTGGCCAAGCGCCAATCACCGACACCGGAACCCGAACCCGAACCGGCGCAAAGCGGGGAACACCGCAATGTCGCCCGCACCGCCGTCATCCTGGACGCGCTCGCGTCGTCCAAAAACGCCGGCCTGCGCCTCACCGACGTCATGCACGCGACCGGGCTAAAAAAAACCGTCGCCTACCGGGGCCTTATGGGTCTCGTCGCCTACGGCATGGCCCACTACGACAGAAACACCTCGCGCTTTTACCTGGGCGACAGGCTGTTCGCCTGGGTAAAACGGGCGGGCGACCGCTTCCTCCTGGCCGAACGCATCGAACCCTATGTCCGCGCCCTGGCCATGGACCTGGAGGACAACAGCTACTTCTTGCTCCGTCGCGGCGACAACGCCCTGTGCCTGGGATTTGCCGAAGGCAGTTTTCCCATCAAATCCCTGACCCTGAACGTCGGCGATCTCCGCCCGTTGGGCGCGGGCAGCGGTCCCCTCGCCATCCTGGCTTTTCAGCCCGACGACGAGATCGAGGAAATACTCGCCGCAACCAAAAAAGAGCGGGCCGAACTGGATATCAGCGACGACAAGGTGCGCCGCAACGTCGCCCAGACGCGCAAATCCGGCTACGCCATCCATGAAGGCCTGTTTTTCAAAATGATGACCGGCGTGGCTGTGCCGGTCCGCAATCCACGGGGAGAATATGTCGCGTCGTTTTCCATCGTGGCGATCGCGTCGCGGCTGGAACCGCCGCGCCTCAAGGAAGTCCTGACGCGCATGCGCGCCGCCGTGAAGGAGGCGGAAGAGCAGTTGGGGCCGCTTCTGGCCGACGTCATGTATCCGCATGTCTGAACACACCGCATAATCGACGGGAACAGCGCGTGAAAACCACGGCGAAAGCCATTGGTGTGGATGTGAAAATCGCCTTTGCCGCGGTTTTCCTCGCCAGCCGTTTCTTTCCGAGTGCATTCTTGGCGGACGCCCTCGTCTGCCTTACCCTGCTGATGGCCGCGCTGTGTCTGCGCCGGGTCACGGCTGTCAACCTGTTCGTATCGGGGGCGCTTGTCGCGATCGGCATGGCGATGCTTGCCCGCTCCGGCGCGGGGCTCGAACGCTGGCGGGAAGGGGTGCTCGAGAACGCGGGCATCGTCGCCCTGGTGATGAGTACCCCCCTTCTGGCGGTATGCCTGCGCTTCTACGATTTCGAGGCGGATATCCGCGCCTTTGCCGCACGGCATGTGCGAAACGGCATCGGCTTCTACGTCCTGCTCCTCGTTGTCTCCTTTGTCGTCGCCATGCTGTTGAACATGAGTGCCGTCCCCCCTGCTCTTTTACGTTTTCGAGAGCCTTCGCAAAAACTACCCCGAGCGCACCCTCTACAACGCGCTGACGCGCGGCTACTTCATCAATATCATGTGGTCGCCGAATTTCGTCTCCATGGCGGTGGTTATTAACTACCTGGGCGTGCAATGGAGCGCCCTGGCCGGGTGGGGATTATGTCTCTCCTTCGCGGGTATGGCCGTGTCGGTCGTGATGGAATATGCCCGCCTGCGCTGGCGCGGCGAACTGATTCCGAAGCGGGACGACGAGAGAACACCGGACGGCGACGGGCGGGATTATCGGCCGGGAATGCGCTGGATTGCCCTGATCGTCATGTATGTGATGGCGATGATCCTCGTCCTCGAGTCGCTGCTCGGCATGGGGATCAGCATGGTGGTGCCGATCGTCTCCCTCCTGGCGCCGCTCCTACTGGCGGCGTGGCTGGGTCGCTGGGCATCGCTCCGGAGCCAGCTCCACCACTATCGCGCCGATACGCTGCAGGGATACAACAACGAGATCTTTCTCTTTCTTTCCGCCGGGTTCCTCGCCTCAGCCCTCAGGGGCATGGACATGGGCAGCCTGGTGGTGGAGGGATTGTCTGCCCTTGGCGTCACTACCACGCTGCCGCTCGCGGTCTTGCTGATACTGTTTATCGGGCTGCCGCCGCTGGCGGGCGTCCATCCCATTATCACCATCTCCGCCGTCGCTTCGGTGTATGCGTCGGGCGGGCTGGCGCTTTCGCAGATGCAATTGGCCCTGGTCATGCTGACCGGGTACCACATCTATTCCTCCACCTCGCCCTTTTCCTCCGGCGTCCTGCTCTTGAGCAATCTTTCGCGGAAATCGACGCTTGCGCTCGGCCTCGGCATCAACGGACTGTATGCGCTTGTCGTCTCGGCCGTCTTTGCGGTGATTATCGCGTATGTGTAGCCGCTCGGGCTGCGCTGCCGTGATGGGGATGCCCATACCGCTTACATCGCGGGCAGGTTTTCCGGATCGCCGACGTCGGCCTGATCGCGCAGGGTGCGAAGGGTCGCGTCCCAGTTGTTTTGCACGCGCTTGGCGCAGCCCTTGCAGCAGAGGTAGACGCGGTAGCCGTCCTTTTGCACGGCTAGGCCGAGATTGATGCGGTTTCCCATAATCGGACAAGCCTGCGACACCGGCTCGGCCGCGTCGCCGTTTTTGGCGAGGGCGGCGAACAGGGCGGACGGGGACGACTCCATCGCCGCCGCCCGGCTCGCTTCGTCGGCCACGAGGAAGGTAAAGCCCTCTACCTGGACCCGCACGGGATGGGCGACGGTTGCAAGCGGTTTTTGCGTGACAGGACAGATGCGCTGGGCCGGGTTTTCGCCTGCCGCGACGTGGCTGGCGGTAATCGCCGTAATTGTGAGCGCTATTGCTATGGTGACTCGTATCATTTCGGTATCCTTTTCTCTTTAGGATGGGTGATTGGGGAGTATTTCCACTTCCCAGCCGCAGCGGAGCATTTCGGAGCCATGGTAGGGATTGGCCACCTGCGCCTCCCGCTGCAACCAGAACGCGCCATCATCGTCGAATGCCATGGGGCAGAACATCGACCGCACCGGGACGCCCGCCGTCCCGTAGCGCCGCGCCAGAAGCGTCACCGTACCGGAGAGGTCCCGGAAGGCCAGACGCCCATTCTCCAGATTCGCGGCCCCCGCCAGGCGGGACGAGCGCTGGGCCAGGCCCTGCATCACGGCGGGGAAATCGGCATCGGGATCCGGACCGGCCGCGTGTGCGAACTGTCCCGCCCACGCCGTTATCCGCCCTGCTGCGGCCTTCGCTGTCACGACATCGTCTGCCGCCAGGGCGTCGGCGATTTCGAAATAGCATTCGAAAAGGTGATGCAGATCGAAAGCGGGAAAATCGCGCCCCGGATTCCATGCCGACGGTTCGGCCGCAGCGTACCAGCCCGGCTGCGGATCGCCGCCGTGATCGCCCGGGCCGAAGAAGGGGTCGCGGGCGACGCCGCCGGTCTGCATCAGGCTGAACTTCCCCTGGATTTGCATGGCGGAATCGATCTGGAACGCACCGACGGCCACGACCGCCTCGCCCTCGTCAAGGCCGGACAAGACGACGCGCATGGGCCCGGCCCCGGCGCCGATGGTGATTTCACGCGCTTCGTAGCGGGGCATATGATCATCGCCCGGCTTAACCACATAGACCAGGGTGCGGCGGCCGGTCGCCAGGATGGCGCTCTCCGGCACCACCAGCGGCCGGCCGGGAGGGGCCGGGTCGGCCATATCCATGGAGTCCGCCGGCACCATCGTCATATCGCAGACGGGGCACTGGCCCGGTTCGGGTGACGCTTCGAGCGGATGCATGGGACAGAGGTAGTCGTCGTCCTCCCCGTCGCGGCCGGCCGGGCGGCCGTCGCCGGTGAGCGGAACAGCTATCTCGGCCTTGACCAGCATGCCCGGCTTGAGACGGTACTGCGGATTCGCGACATCGAGACGCACCCTGACGGTGCGGCTGGCTTCGTCCATGACCGGATCGATAAAGGCGACGACGCCTTCGAAACGTTCGCCCGGCAGCGCGGCGAGCGTGAGGCTGGCCCGTTGCCTGAAGCGAAGCAAGGCCAGGTCGCTTTCGTGCGCCGCCAGTTCGACCCACACCCGGGACAAATCGGCGAGGGCGAAGAGGGGCGTGCCTTCGTTGACGTACTGGCCGCGCGTGGCCATCCGTTCCACCACCACGCCGCCCATGGGCGAGGTGATGGTAAACACCGACCGCATGGTCCCGGACTCGATGAGTTCGTCTACCTGCCCGTCTGTCAGCCCCCGGTTGCGGAGCCGTACCCGGGTGTCCTCGACGTCGTCGACGCCAAAGCTGCCGTAACCGGACCCGCCGTTGCGGGCGTTCAGGAGGGTGGACAGGCTGAGGGAGAGGTCGGGCGCGTAGATGTCGGCCATGTGATCGCCCTTGCGGACGCGCAGGCCTTCGTGATCCATGTACAGCCGCTCGATGCGGCCGTCGAAGCGGGCGGCAATGACCGACCGCCGCGTCTCGTCCTCGGCGACCTTGCCAGACAAGGTCACGACAGCGCTGACCGGCTGCCGCGTCGCGACGGCGGTCTGCACCCGGACCAGCTTTGCCGCGTCAAAACTGAAGGCGACCTCGCGCGGGCCGGTCTGCGGCGCCGAGGCGTCGGTCGGCACCAGGTCCATACCGCACTTGGGACATTTGCCGGGACCGGGAAGACCCGACACGCCGCATTGGGTCATCGAGCAATACCAGGTGACGCCGGATTCGGCGGTCGCGCCGGAGTGTTCGTGGGCATGATCGACCGCGTGATTCCGTCCGCCCGGAAGCGCCGTCCAGAAGACGACCAGAAGACAGAGCACGGCGGCGATCCCTTTTCCTGCGTGTTTCTTCATTCGTGAACCCTTATGACACGGTGGTAAACATTACGGATGATTCGAGTGGCTCCGACGGCGCAGTTCCCTTTCCCGCCGCCAACTGTACAGCACCGGCACGATGAACATGGACAACAGGGTCAGGCTCATGCCGCCGACCGAAGGGATGGCCATCGGCACCATGACTTCGGACCCGCGCCCGTGGCTGGTCAGGATGGGGAGGAGCGCCAGCAGGGTGGTGGCGGACGTCATCAGGCAGGGGCGCACGCGCCGGTTGCCTGCTTCGATGACGGCGGCGCGGACACCCTCGACCGTCTGCGGTTTGTCCTGCTCGAACACCTGGTCGAGGTAGGTTCCCATCACCACGCCGTCGTCGGTGGCGATGCCGAACAGGGCGAGGAAGCCAACCCATACGGCGACACTGAGATGGTATTGACGAATCTGGAACAATTCGCGCCATTCGACCCCGAGCACGGCGCCGTCGAGGAACCACGGTTGTCCATACAGCCACAAGAGGAGCATCCCCCCGGCCAGGGCGAGGGGAATGCCGCTGAAGACGATGAGGCTGGTCGAGACCGAACGGAACTGGAGATAGACCAAGAGGAAGATGATCAGCAGGGCCGCGGGCAGGATGACGGCCAGCTTTTTCTCGCTCCTGACCTGGTTTTCGTAGCTGCCGGAAAAACTCCAGCTCACGCCCTCGGGCGGGGTCCACGCCCCGCTGCGGCGGGCCTGCTCCAGACGCTGCGCCGCCGACTCGACCACCTCCACCTCGCCGTAGCCCGCCCGCGCGCCAAACACCACATAGCCGACGAGAAAGGTGTCTTCGGCCGCGATCATCTCGGGACCGGCGGTGAGGCGGATTTCCGCCACCTCCCCCAGCGGCACATGGCCGTGCGCCGTCGGCACAAGGACGCGCGCCAAGGCCTCGGGGCTGTCCCGCAGTTCGCGCGGATAGCGCACCCGGACCGCGTAGCGCTCCCGGTTGGCAATGACGGTGGTGGCCTGCTCGCCTCCCACGGCCGCCTCGAAATTCATCATCACGTCCGCCATGGTGACGCCGTAGCGAATCAGCGCCTGCCGGTCGGGGATGACCTCGATATACGGTTTGCCGACCGGCCGATCCGCCGAGACGGACGCGGCGTCGATGCCGGGAACGTCACGCAGGAGCCCCTCAACCGCCACCGCCGCCTCGGCGATGGATTCGAGGGACGAGCCTTGAATCTTCACGCCCATGGCAGCGCGCAGGCCGGTCTGGAGCATGACGTTGCGGGCTTCGATGGGATACAGCTTCGGCGCGCCGGTCATGCCTGGAATGCGGCCCGCCTTTTCCACCGCCGCCCAGATGTCGTCCGGTTTTTTGATAAATGGACGCCACAGACGGAACGCCCTGTCCGACGCGTCGGGGATAAGTTGTCCGCCTTCGTCACGGACAAAGCGGCCTTCGGTCGGAATGACGTTGCCGTCGGGGTCGCGCAGCGGCTGTCCGGAAACGCTCCTGAAGACATCGGGCGATGCGGGATCAAAGCGGAAAGTGAGCCGGGAGCCGTCCGCCGCCAGCAGGTATTCCGGCTGGTAATTAATAACCGTTTCAATCATGGTGGTGGGAGCGGGGTCAAGCGGGCTGTCGGCCCGCCCCGCCTTGCCGACCGCCACGTCCACTTCCGGCACGGCGGCGAACAGCTCGTCCTGACGGCCCATCATCTCGACGACGGTGGAAAAGGCGGCGTGGGGCATGAGGGTCGGCATGGACAGAAACGACCCCTCGTCCAGCGGCGGCATGAATTCCTTGCCAAAGCCCGGGAAGGCGTGGGACGCGATTACCCACGGGCGGGACAGCCGCACCGCGTCCTGCGATATGCCCAACCGTTCCGCCGTCCGCGGCAGCCATCCCCAAAGCCGGTTCCAACCGAGCCACGCCGTGACAGACGCCACGCACAGCAGAGCCGGCACGGCGAGGAAAAGAAGCTTGCGCCGCAACAAAACGGCGAGGATGCGGGTGTAGTGGCGGCAGACGAGCTCGATGCCCAGAAACAACGCGAGCACGACGGCGACGACGACCAGGCAGTTGGCCGCGAATCCGCGTTCGACGCCGAGCGGCATCCAGTCCGCCGCCAGCACCACGGCAAGAATCAGCGATATCAGGTAGGCGACAGACGATTGCCCGGACGACTGCCACAGGCTGGCAACCCGGTGTTGCCATGCGCCCCGCGGTTTCGATTCGTCACGCGTGCCCACCTCCCGCCGCCGGCCGAGTATCAGCAGGGCCAGCGAGGGAAGGATGGTGAGGGTGGCGACAATCGACGCTATCAGCACAAACGTCTTCGTATAGGCGAGCGGTTTGAACAATTTTCCTTCCGCGCCGATCATCATGAAGATGGGAAGAAAACTGACGACAGTCGTCAGCACCGCCGTGGCGACGGCGCCGCCGACTTCGACGGTCGCGCCATGGATGATGTCCACCCGCCTCGCGCCCGGCGGCGCGGCCTTCAGTTTTTGCACGATGTTTTCGCAGAGAACGATGCCCATGTCGGAAATGGTGCCGACCGCGATGGCTATGCCGGAGAGGGAGACGATGTTCGCGTCGACGCCGAACAGTTTCATCATGCCAAAGCCGAGCAGGACGGCGAGCGGCATCAGCGAGGACACGAGGATGCCGGTGCGGAGGTTTTTCAACAACAGAACGATGACGATGACGGTGATCAGCACCTGCTGGCCGATGGCGGTATCAAGCGTGTCGAGGGTCTCGTCGATCAAGGCGGAGCGATCGTAAAACGGCACCACCGTCACCCGGCTCGCCCGGCCGTCGTCCAGTCTCTTTTGCGGCAGGCCGGGCGCGAGTTCGGCGATGCGCTCTTTCAACGCGGCGATGACCGCCATGGGATTTGCGCCATAGCGCGCGACGACGACGCCCCCGACCGCCTCGATGCCGCCCTTGTCCAGCGCGCCGGCGCGAGGCGCGGGTCCGAAGGTCACCGTCCCGACGTCGCGGATGCGCAGCGCGTTCCCGTTCCGAACAGTGATGACGGCGTCGGCGAAATCGTCCGGGGCGGCGGCAAACCCCGCGCCCCGCACCACGTATTCCATGCCGTTTCGTTCGATGGTGCGCGCGCCGACCTCCGCGTTGGCGGCGGCGGCCGCCTCCCGCACCTGGTGCAGGGTGACATCGGCGAGGCGCATGGCGTCGGGGTCGACATCGATGTGGTATTCACGCACAAAGCCGCCAATACTGGCGACCTCGGCCACGCCGTCCGTGGCGGCGAGAAAGCGTTTGACCTGCCAATCCTGAATGGACCGCAGTTCCTCCAGATTCCAGCCGCCCAGCGCTTCGCCCGTCTCCGGGTCGCGGCCTTCAAGCGTGTACCAGAACACCTGGCCGAGCGGCGTCGCGTCCGGACCCAACTGCGGGCTGACGCCTTCGGGCAGGGTATCGGCCGGCAGGCTGGACAATTTTTCCAGGATGCGGGTGCGGGTGGCGTAGAAATCCGCGCCTTCGTCGAAAATGACGTAGATGGAGGAATGGCCGAACATCGACGAACTGCGAATCGTTCTGACGTCGGGGATGCCCAGGAGCGCAATCGACAGCGGATAGGTTACCTGATCCTCGACGTCGCGGGGACTGCGGCCCATCCATTCGGTAAAAACGATCTGCTGGTTTTCGCCCAGGTTGGGAATGGCGTCGACCGCGACCGGGTCTCGCTCCACGCCGGGAATATCGCCCCGAAGCGGCGCGTGGTACAGGCCCCAGCCGACGGCAAACAGGGTGACGAGGAAAACCACCAGCGGGTTTTCGAGGCAAAAACGGACGATGGAATTGATACGCATAAACAAGGGTATCCCGCGACACAGGCATGGCCCGTGCCGGTGCAGTGATGTCAACAATACGTCGGGTAGAGCTGGGTAACCGGCCGGCCGTTACCGGGACAAATCCTCCGGGTCCATGCCGGAGCATTCCCCCTCGCCGTCGAAGTGGCAATCATTCATGTGGATATACTCGCCGGCCCGCTCGCCGTAGCGCTGCCGCATCGCGGCCTTCCACCGCAGCGCCCGCTCGCGGCCGAGAATGGCGCAAATGCTGGTGCACAATTCGCCGAACTGGCGGCGCACGTATTCGCCGTATTCGCGGTTGGAGGCGGCCATCGCGCCGACATGGCTGTCGACCTGGCCGCGAATGGCGCGTAACTCCCCGTCCGAGACGGGGACGTCCCGGGAGATGTTCCGGAACAGCATCTCGCCGATGCGCTCCGGCGTCGGGCTGGCCGCGAAAACGGTGCGGACGAGATAGAACGACATGCCGCCGCCGCCGATGATCAGACCGCCGACAAAAAGCAGCAGCCCGGCCAGGAAGGCCCTGCGACGCAGCCGCGAGCGGACGGCAGAGGCGATGGCGGCCGTATCGCCGTCCGGGAGGTCGGTGTCGGTATTCATTTCAAATGCTCCGCGACGCTCGCCAGCGACTGGAGAGCGAGGAACGGGTCATGGAGATCGACCCAGGCGACAGACGCGATCAGGGCAACCGCCGCAGCCGCGCCGGACGCGGTCACGGCCATGGCGAAAAGCAGCTGGCCGGGCGCGGCGTCGAGGAGCGCATTTGCCGGAAGCGCGTCGATGCGGCGCATAACGGCATCAGCGTCGAAATGCGGCTCCCGCCGCTCCCCGGCCAGCGAGGCAAGGGAGGCGACCGTGTTTATGATGGAATCCATGACAACCGCTCCTTCCACGTGTCCTGTCCCCCGATCTTCCGCAGCTTGCGCTTGGCGCGATGGACGCGCATCGCCACAATGGCGGCGCTCCAACCCATGCGGGCGGCGATTTCGCGGTGGGAACATCCCTCCAAAAACATCAGGGTCAGCACCAGGCGATCCTCGTCAGGCAGTTCGGCCAGGAGATCGTAGACCAGCGCGGTCACGGCCTCGGGGTCCGGCCGGTCGCCGGCCGGTACAGTCCCCTGCCCGTCCAGCGCGGTCAGCGGCACGTGCCGTTTCTGCCTGTCGCGGCGCTTCCAGTACTTGTAGCCGGTCCGGCTGGCGATGCGGGCGAGCCAATGCCGGAACGGCGAAACGCCTTTAAACCCGGCCAGGCCGAGATAGGCTTCGACAAAAACGTCGCTGGTCAATTCGTCGATAACCAGAGGATCGTCAGAGTAATGGCGCATCTGCTTGGCTATCGCCCCGCCATGCCGCTCGACCAGGGGCGAAAACGCCCGGCTGTCGCCGGCCAGAACCCTGGCAATGTCCTGCCGGTCCAGCGCATCCGCCTCGTCGGTCTCACCCATTGCGTCCCCAGAGAATTATCCAAACCATTGCGCCGCAGCGAAATCACCCGGGGCCATAACCCTAGTGGCGGACGGCGGAAAATACTCACCAGAAAAATCACAAGTATTTTGTCCCGCCTGCGGAACCTCCCCTCACCCTCTCTCCTCATGCCAGTTCAACGATAAAACTGTTTCACTCGCCAGCCGCTCTGCGTATGCTCGTGTTTTCGGCCCATTCCGTCCCTGCCGCGAAAGGACAACCGCTATGCAATCGTACCACCAGGTGGCTATCGACTGGCTCCGCACCTATCCGATCTTCTTCACGTTCATTTGCCTGTGCGTCCTCATCCTTATCGCCTGGGCGGCAAACCTCGCAGTCAAGCGCATCCTCGTGCGCGGCGTCACCCGGTTGTTGCGGATGACTGTCCTCAGCGACGCAAACGTGCTCATCCGCCATAACGCCGTGGCGCGGTTGTCGAACGTCGTCCCGGCGATGATCCTCTCCATGGGCATCAGGCTGGTCCCCGACCTGCCCCTCGGCGTCATGGTGGTGGTGAGTAACGTCTGCTCCGCCTTTATCATCCTCACTCTGGCGCTCACCATCGGCACTCTCCTGGACATTTTCATCATCTTCTGGAACAAACGCACCGACGCGGTAAACAAACCCATCAAGGGCTATGTGCAGATCGTCAAGATTTTCATCTACTCGGTCGCCGCCATCCTGGTAATCGCCGCCCTGGTGGACCGTTCGCCCATCATCCTCCTCTCCGGTTTGGGCGCGATGGCGGCGGTGCTGATGCTGGTTTTCCAGGATACGCTGCTGTCCCTGGTCGCGAGCATCCAGATCTCGACCAACGGCATGATCAAGTCGGGCGACTGGATTGAAATGCCCCAGGCCAACGCAGACGGAGACGTCATCGACATCGCGCTGCACACGGTGCGGGTGCAGAATTGGGACAAAACCATCACCACCATTCCGACGAAAAAGTTCCTGACCGACTCGTTCAAGAACTGGCGCGGCATGACCGAGGCCGGCGGGCGGCGCATCAAACGCTCCCTCCTCATCGACCAGACGAGCGTGCATTTCCTGACCGCCGAAGAAGAGGAACACCTGCGCGAATTCGAACTGCTGAAGGAATATCTGGCAGACAAGGACCGCGACATCGCCGAATGGAACAAGAAATACGACGAGTGCAGCGCGGTCAACCTCCGCCGCATCACCAACCTCGGCACCTTTCGCGCCTATATCGAAAAATACCTCCGGAACAACGCGAACATCCACCAGAACCTGACCCTGCTGGTGCGGCAGTTGTCGCCCACCGCCGAAGGGATTCCGCTGGAAATCTACTGTTTCACCAACATCACCGCCTGGGGCGCGTACGAGGATATCCAGTCCGACATCTTCGACCACCTCCTGGCCATCCTGCCCGAGTTCGGCCTGCGGGTGTTCCAAAACCCGAGCGGGGCGGATATGGCGAAGCTGATCCAGGCATCGGCCCGGTAGGTCGACTTTCGCTTATCGATCATTTCCGAAAACATTCGAAAGGCCACTTTTCTCCGCGCGTGCAAAAGACAAGCGGCCGCCGAACAGAGCCGGCAGGCCGCTCGACCAGCGCCGCGCGTGAAAATGCACGTCCCCATCCGGCGCTAATTTGCCGTAATCTCATAAGTTAAAGCGTCAACAATGTCGTTTGTCGCCTATCCGAAAATCATCCCAAATCATCCCAATTTACATTTTCGCTTCAGCTTGCGTTTTTATGGAAAATTCCACGAAACACACAAAAAACCCGCAGATCCATCACTCGTTTTTCGAAAATATGAAAATTTCGGAAAATTAAAATTGACAAATCAAAAATAAAGGATAAAGTAAATCTGGTTATCACCTATCACACGCACGGCATCCAAAACACTATTCTTACTTTTGCTTTGTCCTTACTTTCTCTTAAGGATCAGCGAACGGACGCAGGAGTCCGTAGCCGGTATGGAGAAAACTGCGGCAGCGCACCCTCTTTCACGGGGGTGACAGGCATAGTCAACGCCTTTTTGTCCCGATAATCCAGCGTTTCGGCTTCCAGATACAGTAACAGCCCTGTCGCAGCCAGCTTGACGCTCCCTTGGACGCGTCCGGTCCCGACGCGGCCCAGGTTCCGCCGAACCGCACCCGCAGCACCCATGACGTCTCGCGCACCACATCATCCCCAGTGAACGGAGGCAAATGACATGACGAACGAGTCCGCGGCGGCACGCTCCCGGAACGACCTGGCGCTGGAACAGCCGGACGACCGGCAGGCTTTCTCCTGGAGACGCCTTCTCGCCAACAACACCCCGGTTATCGCCCTGGTCCTCCTGTGCGTGGCCATGGCCGTCACCTCGCCACACTTCCTGCGCCTCCGGAATATCCTCAACATCCTCGACCAGGTCACGGTCATGGGCATCATGGCCATCGGCATGACGCTGGTCATCATAATCGGCGGCATCGACCTCTCCGTCGGGGCCGTCCTCGGCCTCTCGATGATGATCATGGGCTGGCTGGCGAAGCTCCAAGGGCTGCCCTGGCCCTTCGCCATCGTCGTCGGCATCCTCGTCGGCGGCCTGTGCGGCTACGTCACCGGCCTCCTGATCACCCGGCTCAATCTGCCCGCCTTTATCGCCACCCTCGCCATGATGTCCATCACCCGCGGCCTCGCTAACATCATCACCAACGGACGGCAAATCATCAGCTATCCCGAATGGTTCGTCAACCTCTCAGTCAAGCGGCACTTCGGATTTCTCTCCGTCACCGTCGGCATCCTGATCATCCTCGCCGTCATCGGCTGGCTCGTTGTGAAGTACCGCCCCTTCGGCCGCAGCCTCTATGCCATAGGCGGCAACCACGAGGTGGCCTACCTGGCCGGCATCTCCGTCAAGGGCATCACCACCTGGGTCTATGTCGCCTGCGGCCTGCTGTGCGGCCTGGCCGGGGTCGTCATGGCCACCCGCCTCGACTCGTCCCAGCCCAGCGCCGGCACCGGCTACGAGATGAACTGCATCGCCTCGGTGGTCATCGGCGGCGCCAGCCTTTCGGGCGGCATCGGCTCGGTGGGCGGCACCATGATGGGCGTCTTCATCATCGGCGTGCTCCGAAACGGCCTCAACCTCCACGGAGTCTCGCCCTTCGTTCAACAGGTGGTCATCGGCTGCGTCATCATCCTGGCCGTCACCCTCGACAACATCCGCCGCCGGGAAAACAGGTAAAGCACCCAAACGGCATCCCGAAAAACAGCGTCACGCCCCTTTCACCATCATGACGACCCTGTCGGCGAATGGACGGGTACGGTGCGGCCCGATTGATACAGCGGTACGAGCGGCGTTTTTGCAATATGCGTGCGGTGGCGCAGAGGAGGCTACCGGAGTCTCCGCTCCACACGGCCCGAACGGGACAAAGCGGTCCCGAACGGGTCCCAGACAACCAGAGGAGCAACTCATGAACAGGAAAACGTGGGGAAGAATGGCGGTGGCGGTGGCGGTATGCATAGCTGTCGGTTTGGCCGCCGCCGGACAGAAAAAGGACATCAAGGACGTCGTGCTCGGCCTCAGCGTGGCCAACCTGCAGATGGACTTCTGCAACCAGATCCGCATCGGCGCAGAGGCCGAGGCAGAAAAACTGGGCCTTGAACTTATCGTGGTGGATTCGCGCGACGACGCCACGACGCAAATCGACCAGGTGCAGGATCTGCTGGCGCGCGGCATCGACGCCCTCATGTTCATCCCGGCCGGCGCTTCCGCCGCCGACGCGCCGGTCCGCGACGCCCACCGGGCCGGAATCCCCGTCGTCACCATCGACCGCAATCCGCAAAACGAGCCGGGCGACGTGTTCATCGCCTCGGACAGCTACAACGGCTGCAAGGAATTGGGCGAGTGGGTCATCGAACAGACCGGCGGCAAGGGCAAGGTCGGCGTTATCCAGGGCCAGCTCGGCACCACCCCCGAAATCGACCGCCAGGCCGGCTTCAACGAAGCCATGGCAAAGGCCCCGGGCATGACCGTCATCGAACAGGCCGCTGACACCTGGTTCCAGGAAGACGGCTTCCGGGTCGGCCAGGACCTGCTCCAGGTTCACCCCGACATCACCGTGTTCTTCGGCCGCTGCGACGGCCTGGCCGTGGGCGCGGCCCACGCCGCCCGCCTCGCCAACCTTCGCGACCAGATCCTCGTCGTCGGCTTCGACGGCGACGAACCCGGACTGGCCGCCATCCGGGACGGCGTCATCGACGCCACCATGACCCAGGCCTTCCGCCAGTTCGGCCGCGAAGCCATCCACTCGTGCCTGAAGCTGATGGATGGGGAAAAACTTGACCCGGTGCGCCTGGTGCCCGTGGTGTTCACCACCAAGGACAATGTGCAGCAGTTCATCGACGAACGCCCGTAACAAACGCACAGCGAAGAACGTCGTGACCACCGGGGGCCGCCGGCCCGCCAGCGCCGCACGCCCGGCGGCTCCCGCGAAGTCGACCGTATCGCCGCACCCCGCCCGGTAGGCGGCTCACCCTCCCACTGCTCAGGAGCACGGTATGTTTGATGGCATGGATACGAACGACCCGCACGCCCACCCCGTCCTCAGCATTCGCAACCTCCGGAAAAGCTATTTCGGCAACGTCGTGCTGGAAAACGTCAGCTTCGACGTGCACGCCGGCGAGGTGGTGGCCCTGGCGGGCGAAAACGGCGCAGGCAAATCCACCCTCTCCGGCATCGTCGCCGGCAGCGTCACGCCCGACGCGGGCGGGGAAATGCGGCTCATGGGAAGAGGGTATCAGCCGGGATCGCCGAAAGAAGCCATGGACGCGGGCATCGCCATGATCCACCAGGAACTCCGCAACCTCCCCGATCTCTCCATCGCCGAAAACGTCTTCGCCGGCCACGTGCCCATGCGCATGGGCCTGATCGACCGGCGCGCCATGTCCGCAATGGCGACGGCGCAACTGCAGCGCCTCGGCCTGGATGTTTCGGTGGACAGGCCCATGCGCACGCTCCGCATCGCGGCCCAGCAGCAGGTGGAAATCGCCAAGGCGCTGGTCCGCGAGTCGCGCCTGCTCATCCTCGACGAACCCACCGCCGCCCTCGGCGCGGCCGAGGTGGAGCGGTTGTTCGAATGCATCCGCGAACTGAAAAAGAGCGGCGTCGCCTTTATCTATATCAGCCACCGCCTCGACGAAATTTCCCAGGTCGCCGACAAGGTGGTGGTGCTCCGGGACGGCAAGATGGTGGCAAAACACGACGATCCGTCCGTCAGTTCCAAAACCCTTATCGCAGAGATGGTCGGCAGGACCGTGGACCGTCTCTTCCCGGAGATGCCGCCGCCCGGCGACCGGACCGTGCTGGAAATCGTCGGACTGAGTTCGCCCGACAGGACGTTCACGGACGTGTCCTTCTCAGTGCGGGAGGGGGAAATCTTCGGCATTGCAGGCATCGTCGGCGCCGGCCGCACCGAACTGGTCCGCGCCATCGCCGGGGCTGACCCGATTTCCGCCGGCAGCATCAGGGTGGAAAACCGCGATATCCGCGTCAAACGCCCGCTTGACGCCATCGACGCAGGCATCGTCTTTATTCCCGAAGACCGCAAGTCGCAAGGCATCGTCCTCAGCCAGTCCATCGCCGACAACATGGTCTACGCCAACCTGGACTCGCTGTTCAAACGGGGCTGGATCAATCCGAAGCGCGTCCACGCCCTCACCCGGGATTCCATCCGCCGCCTCGCCATCAAGGGCCAGCCTGACCAGAGCACCAAGTCGCTTTCCGGCGGCAACCAGCAGAAGGTCGTTATCGCCAAGTGGATTTCCCGGAATCCCCGCATCATCATCCTCGACGAACCCACCCGGGGCATCGACGTCGGGGCGCGGGCCGCCATCTACGAGGTCATCAAGGGCCTTATCGCCGAAAAGGTGGCGATCATCGTGGTCAGTTCCGACCTGCCGGAGGTGCTGGGCCTGTCGCACCGGGTCCTGGTCCTGAACCGGGGCGTCTCCAAGGGCGTGCTTTCCCGCGAGGAAGCCACCGATCTCCGCGTCATGGAACTGGCGACCATTTAGTTTTTTTTGGGGACGACACGTCCTCTTTTCAGAAAGGAACAACCCATGCAGATGAAACGATTCGAGAACAAGGTGGTGGTGGTCACCGGCGCGAGCCGCGGCCAGGGCGCGGAACTGGCGAAACGGTTTCTCCAGGAAGGCGCGGCCGTCTGCCTCTCCGCCAACGAGGACCGGGTCTTCGAAACGGCCAAGGAACTGTCGAGCCTGGGCAAAACCCTGCCCATCAAGATGGACGTCACGAAAAAGGCGGAAGTGGAGGCGATGTACGACCAGGTGGCGAAGGAACTCGGCGAAGTCGACATCTCCATCCAGAACGCCGGCATCGGCCGCGTCTCCACCCTCGACAAGGTCACCACCCAGGATTGGGAGCTGGTCCTCGCCGTCAACACCACCGGCGTCTTCTATTGCTGCCAGGTCGCTGCCCTGCGCATGCTCGCCGCCAAGAAACCGGGACGCCTCATCAACACCGCCTCGGCCCAGGCGCGCCACGGCTTCATCTACTCTCCCCATTACGCCGCCTCCAAGTTCGCCGTCGTCGGCCTCACCCAGAGCCTCGCCAAGGAATTGGCCAAGACCGGCATCACCGTCAACGCCTACTGCCCCGGCATCGTCGCCACCGAAATGTGGGAATACAACGACCGCGAATGGGGACGGCTCCTCGGCAACTACAAGCCGGGCGAACTGATGCAGGAGTGGATCGACAACATCCCCATGGGCCGCGCCGGCACCGGCACCGACGTCGCCAACCTGGTGACCTTCCTCGCTTCCGACCAGGCGGATTATATCACCGGCCAGACCATCAACATCGACGGCGGCATGGAAATGAACTAGTCACCGTTTTTACCTCGTGTACAGGCAATCAGGCGGGCGAAAACCCGTCACCCTCAAGGAGAAAAACAATGGATAAGAGCAAGATCGTCGACCTGACCCAGACCATCATCGCGGATTAGGAACACTTCCCCTGCAAGATTTCCCTCGACGACATCACCGACATCATGCCCAACGTCAAACACCACCCCGACGACTGGTACATCCTTTCTGGCGTCGAATGGTGCACCCATTGCGGCACCCACGTCGAAATGCCCTTCCACCATGTCAAGGGCGGCAAGGATCTGTCGGAGATCGATTTCCGCACCATGATCGGCCCCCTCTGCGTCATCGACGTCACCAAGTTCAAGGACAAGGAGGAGATTCCCCTGGAATACCTGAAGAAGTACGATAAGAAGATCAAGAAAGGCTCGATCGTCTTTTTCTGGACAGGCTCGGACAAGCTCTTCCACACCCCGAAGTGGGACACCCTCAAGCCCTACCTGAGCATCGAAGGCGGCAAGTGGCTCATCAATGAAAAGGAGATCGGCTGCATCGGCTGCGACAGCCCGGACATCGAAGTCCCCGGCCTGATGACCCAGCCTATCCACCAGATCGTGTTCGCGCGCGAAGTGCCGATGGTCGAGTCCTGCGCCAACCTGCAAAAGGTCCACGACGGCGACTGGATCTGCATGCTCCTGCCCTACCCCATTAAGAGCTGCGACTCCATCCCCACCCGCATCATCGCCATCCCGGCGTCGGAAATGAACGCGTCGTTCTAACGGGTTTTACAATGAATGTTGACCTTCCTCCGCGCTTTTCGGCTTATTCCGGTAATACCCGTAAAACGCAGTGAGGGACCAGTCATTCTGTAGAAAAGCGCGAACCGTTTTCATCCTCCCCGGGGCTGCCTCGAGCCGCCCCGGGAGAGGTTCACGCAAAGTAACACGATACGCGTCGAAAAACGCGAAACCTTTCGCCGCGACGCCATCCAAAGAAAAAACACCCGTTTCCGGGCGCAGTCATAAGAAAAGCGAAGATATTCAAAACTCCGCTCACATGGCGATGATGACGTTGACGCCGCGCGATTCGAACATGCGGATATAGTGTTCGGAAATGCCCGCGTCGGTGATCAGATGCTGCACCATGTCGATATTGCCGAGGGTGGCGAAGGAGACCTTGCCCATCTTGGTGGAGTCCGCGACCAGGTACACCTCCTTCGCGGCGCCGATCATGGCCTTTTTCAGTGGAATGTCGGAGAGGCCGGGGTAGGTCATCATGCCGTCCTCGGTGATGCCGGTCACGGCCAGGAAGAGCTTGCTGACAATCATGCTGTTGTCGAAAAACTTGGCCGCCTGCTCGCCGGTCACGGACAGGGTCGGCGGCTTGAATTCGCCCCCGGTAAGAATGACGTGGGTGTTGAAGTGCGAGCCGAGCGTCAGGGCGATGTTGATGGCCGAGGTGACGATGTTGAGGTTTTTGACATGCTCCATCCGGTTGGCGATTTCGGTGATGGTGGTGCCGGCGTCGAGGATGATGGAATCGCCGTCGTGGATATACTCCACCGCTTTTGCCCCCAGCCTGGCCTTGACGTCCATGTTGGTGGTGTGCTGGAGAGACATGGTCCTGACCTGGTTGGGGATGCTTTTCAAATACGCGCCGCCGTGCTGCCTGACGACAAAGCCCTCTTCCTCCAGCTTGTCGAGATCCTGGCGGATGGTGGGTTCGGTGACTTTGAACAATTCCTTGAGGTGCGAGACCTTGGCAGAACCTTCTTCTTGAATAAGCTCCAGAATTTTCCGTCTGCGCTGATCCGGCAACATAATGATAAAACCCTCATTTTGCGGTGAAACCGAAAACCAATCCTGTGGAGAATCTACGCGTGTTAGTATAAACCAAACCCCGATCGAATGCGAGAACTATTCGCTTTATTTTAGAATGATCGTAAATCGCAACTATTAGGAAGCGACGAAGGCAGTGCCACTTTATCCGGCGGTAGTTGACTCGACGCTGCCATAGATCGCTACTGCCGAATATAGAGCCTGTTATGAGAGTCTTTCGCTGATTTCGACGCTTCGACTTTCCGTACAACCATTTTCGCCGTGGCATAAAAACGAAAGGTCTCCCGGGACATTCTTACCAAACATATACAAACCATTAATGGTTGAGGTCAATACCATACGAAAGAAACCGAGGAGCCGAAATGACCTGCCGCCGGTCCGTATACCCACGACCGCAACCCGGAGCACCACGGTAAAGCGGCATGCCTGCTCGATAATTCGAAAGAGATAGATATGGATAAAAAACTGGTGGTAGGGTGTGACAACGCCGCTTTCGAGTTCAAAAACGCCCTGGTGCCGTTTCTTGTCGACCTCGGGTATGAGGTGGACGATCTCGGCGTCGCCAGCGCGACAGACGACACGCCCTACGCCGAAGTGGCCGAAAGGGTGGCCAGGATCGTGGTCGCCTCCGCCGGCGGGGTGCGCGGGCTGCTCTTCTGCGGCACCGGCATCGGCATGGCCATAGCCGCCAACAAGGTCCCCGGCATCCGCGCCGCCCAGGTGCACGACACCCTGTCGGCGGAACGGGCCGCCCTGTCGAACGACGCGAACATCATCACCATGGGCGGAAGAATCATCGCGGTGGAGCTGGCGAAAAAGCTCCTCCTCCAGTGGCTGCCCCTGCGCTTCGTCCCCGGCAGTTCCAGCCACAAGATCAAGGCAATCATGGATCTGGAAAAAAAGAACGGTTGTTCAGGCCCATTTATCCCATGAGGAGCGTGTATGCAACGATTTTTCAATGATCCATCCAGGGTGGTCGAAGACATGCTCGGCGGTTTTCTCAAGAGCCACGGCCGCCTTGTCGCCGCGACGGCGAACCCGCGGGTGGTCAAGTCGGTGACCGCCCCGACGCCCAACCGGGTCGGCATCGTTACCGGCGGCGGCTCGGGCCATAAGCCCGCCTTTATCGGCTATGTCGGCAAGAACATGGTTGACGCCGTCGCTGTCGGCGAAATTTTCTCGTCTCCCACCGCCGTGGCCTTTTACGACGCCATCAGGGAAGCCGACGGCGGCGCAGGCGTGGCGGTGCTGTACGGCAACTACGCCGGCGACAACATGAATGTGAAGATGGCGAAGAAGATGGCGGAAGGGGACAGCTTACGGGTCGGGACCGTCGTCGCCAACGACGATGTGCCGTCCGCGCCGAAGGATCAACGGGACAAGCACCGGGGCGTGGCGGGTGAAATCTTCATGTGGAAGGCGGGCGCTGCGCAGGCCGCCCTGGGCGGCACGCTGGACGACGTCGTCGCCGCCGCGCAAAAGGCCATCGACAATACCCGTTCCATCGGCGTCGGCCTCACGCCCTGCACCATCCCCGAAGTCGGCAAGCCGAATTTTTCCATTACACCCGGGACGATGGAACTGGGCATCGGCCACCACGGCGAACCCGGCATCAAGGTAACCGAACTCAAATCGGCCGACGAAACCGCCGCCATGATGGTGGGCGCAATCGTGCCGGACTTGCCGTTTTCGCACGGCGACGAGGTGGCGGTCATCCTTTCCGGGCTCGGCGCGACGCCGGTCATGGAATTGTACATCCTGTACAACGCCGTCCATGATCTCCTGGCCGACCGCGGCATCGCCGTCTATCGCCCGTATGTGGGGAACTATTTCACCTCGCTTGAAATGATGGGGGTGACGCTGTCGGTGATGAAATGCGACGACGAACTCAAGCGGCTCATCGATTTGGAGTGTGATTGCATGGGATTGTGCCAACTGTAGAGGAGCACCCAATGTCCAGTTTTTCCGCGTCGCGCGGTTCCGTGGTGTTGAACGGCCTGGTCACGACCATCCAGGAGAACAAGGCCTACCTGAGCGAGATCGACGGCGCTATCGGCGACGGCGATCACGGCATAAACATGAACAAGGGGTTCAGCCTCTACCGGGAACGCTTCGGCGACAGGGAGGCGGATGTGTCCACCGCGTTGCAGGATCTCGGCCGCATCCTCCTGACCGAGATCGGCGGTTCCATGTGGCCGATTTACGGCACCTTTTTCATGGACATGGCGCTTGCGTGCAAGAGCGCCCCGTCAATCGATGCCGAACTGTTCGGTGCCATGCTCAGGGCGGCCCTGGATGGTGTCCGGGATTTGGGGGATGCGAAGCGGGGCGACAAGACCCTCCTCGACACGCTGATTCCCGCCTGCGACGCGTTCGACGAATCGCTCAAGGCGGGCGCGTGTTTTACCGCCTGCCTCGAGGCCATGCGCGCCGCCGCCAAGGCGGGGTGGGCCAGTACTAAGGACATGCAGGCGCGCATCGGCCGGGCCAGCCGCCTGGGGGAACGCTCAATCGGTACGGTCGACGCGGGCGCGACGTCGTGTTTTCTTATTCTGTCGTCTTTGGCGGACAGTATAGAATCTGGTTTGGACTAAAGTATTTTAAAAAATACGTGAACGCAGCCGATGGCTTCGTGAGTTCGGTGCATTACCCGTCTATTCCCGTGGACCCCGGCCTCGGCTCCGGAATTCACCAGGGCGGTTCAGTACCGTCTACCCGTTTCATTTGTTCACGGAGTTTCTTAAAATGCTTTAAGGGGTGCATGGCAGAGGGAGAATACCTATAGCGTTTCAAATTGATTGAACCTTCCCCTTCGTTTTTCGGCTTAGTCCAGTAATAACCGTAAAACGCAGGCAGGAACCAGTCATTATTCAAAAAGCGCTAGATGGCGGCCATGAGGTCACGCGCGATTCGCAGCACTTCGGCATCGCCATATCGATCGCCAACGACTTGCACCCCTATGGGCAGACCGCTCCAATACAACGGCACCGAGACGGCCGGCAACCCGACATAATTGACCCAGGCGGTATAACTTCCCAGCCTGCCGTTCATGGCTATCGCGCCATCGGCGTCAAGGCCGGCATAGTCGTCCCGCCTCGGAGCATGGCACGGCGTCGACGGACAGACAAGCGCATCGACGCGGGAGAGAATTTCGTCGCGCCAGCGCCGCCGCACCGCCTCGCGCTGGTTTATGGCGCGGATATAGACGCTGGCCGGGTAGGTCATGCCCAGGAGCATGCGGTTGCGGACCTGTTCGCCCACCGAATCGGCGTTGCCGCACATGTGGTCGAGGTGAACCGCCCCGGCTTCGCTGACAAAGACGATGCCGGCCGGAATCGCGCCGTGGGCGGGAAGATCGGAGCGAATTTCCGTGACCGCATACCCGGCCCGTTCCGCAGCCAGTCGTGCGGCCTCGACCGCCGCCAGCGCTTCGGGTTCGGGCGGGGTCGGATACGATTCCGGAGCGAGAAATCCGAGCCGCACCCTACCGCCCCGTCCCTCGAGCGCATCGCCGTACCTCGTGCCGCCGCCGGTCAGGACATCCATCATCAGGGCGCAATCCTCCACCGTCCGCGTGACCACCCCGACCGTGTCCAGGGTCGGCGACACGGGATACACGCCCTCTACCGGAACCACGCCATTGGTCGGTTTGAACCCGATTACGCCGCAGAACGAACAGGGCACCCGTATCGATCCGCCGGTGTCGCTCCCCAGGGCGGCATGGACGAGCCGCATGGCGACCGCGGCGGCGCTGCCGCTGGACGATCCACCCGACAGGTGGTCGCGATGGTGCGGGTTGGCCAAGAATCCGTGGACCTCGTTCCACCCTGCCGCGCCCATCGCGAACTCGGCCATATGCAATCCGCCGAGGTTGACCGCCCCGGCCCGGTCCAACGCGTCGATGGCCGGAGCCGTGGCTGTACCGCACAGGTGAAACGAAGGCTGCGCGCAAAACGTCGACCGCTCGCCCCTGATGGCGAAGAGATCCTTGTGCGCCATGGGAATGCCCCGTAACCGCCCGGCCGTGCCGGCATCGCCGCGAGCGGCCTCGCGCAGCGCCGCATCCGGTCGGAACCGTACGAAACAGGCCCGCGCCTCGGGCGACCCTTCGATGCGCTCGATTGCGGCACGCACCACGGCCTCGCCGGTCACCGCGCCCGCCGCAATCGCCCCGGCCGTCTCGATGAGGGAGGAGTCAAGATAATGGGACGCATCCATATGGTCTCACTGTGTGGGCTGGAAATAATCGTCAAGTTCGGGCTGAAACGAATACGGCAGGGCGAGGAGGCGCTCGACTGCCTGCGCCCGCGAGGCGGTCAGCGCCGTGGTGGACGCCGCTCCCGGTTGCAGGCCGTAGTCGCGCTGCAGAAGGAGTTGGACGATGTCCGGAGTGCCGTCTGTCATATCTTCCGCTCCATGACCGCATCGAAGTTGGTGACCGGCGGAAAGGCTTCCGGATCCGTCACCACTTCGACAACCGTCGGTCCGTCGCAGCGCATCGCCGCGTCCAGGGCGGCATCGACCTCGGCCCGGTTCACCGCCCGCCTGCCCTGCGCGCCCAGCGCCGTCGCCGCCGCCGCATAATTCACCGGCGTGAAATCGTTGGCCTCGTGGATGACCCGACCCTGCCAGCGGTACTTCTGCTCATGGTATTCAAAGGCGAGGCAGTTGTTGTTCAGGATGACGATAACCACGGGCAAACGATAGCGGACGGCGGTCTCGATGTCGGCGAGATGGTAGCCGGCCCCGCCGTCGCCGGTGACGCAGACCGTCTTGCCGCCCCGCGCCATCTGCACGCCGAGGGAGGCGGGCAAGGCCTAGCCGAGGGATCCCGTGGCGCGGAAAAAACTGTCGTAGCGGGCGGTGGGAAAGAGCACGCCCGTCCAGGCGGCCATGTAGCCGGTATCGGCGACCAGGGTTATTTCCTTGGCATAGCGGGACAGCGACGCCAAAAACGCCATGGGCGACACGACGCCGGGTTTTTCGTCTCCAGCCACCGCCTGCTCCACCTCGCGCCTCCAGGCGGCGGCCGCATCGGTGCACCGGTCGAGCCACGCGGGCGCAAGCTTTTCCCCGCCCAGCGCCGCCTCCACCTGTGCGAGGGCGGTGGCCATGTCCGACTGCAGGCATACTTCGGGACAATAGGGATTGGCGAAGGCGGCCGGATCGCGGTCGACCTGCAGAACCGTCGCCTTGCGTGACGGCATGCCGTATCCACGCGTCGCCAGCCCGCCCAAACGCGAGCCAAGCACCAGCACGACATCGGCGTCGCCGAGAATGGCGTTGGCGGTGACGGCGGAATAGCGGCCGACCACGCCGATGAAATTCGGGTGCGACGCCAGGACGGCGGGCTTGCCGCCCATGGTCGCGACCATGGGTATGCCGGTTTTTGCCGAAAAAGCGGCCAATGTATCCCACGCTCCGGCAAAGCGCACGCCCTCCCCCACCAGGATAATGGGCCGCTCGGCCCGCCGCAGCAGTTCGGCCATGTCACCAGCCACCCGACCGTCGCCGATCGTTTGGGCCGTGGGCTGGGCAATGGGCGGCATGTCCCGCTCCGCCGCCGTGGACGGCATGGCGAAAAAGTCCTTGGGAATGTCCAGGTGGGTGGGGGCAGGATTTCCCGCCATCGCCATCTGCAGTGCCTGCCGGAGCAGCGGCGTCACCTGGCCGGGGTTTTCGGCCCTGGCGTTCCAGCGGGTGACCGGATCGAACAGGGCAAACTGGTCCAGGTCCTGGTATTCATTGACATGACGAAAACCCGTCGCTGTCGCTCCGGTCACGGCGACCACCGGCGATTGCGCCCACAGCGGATCGGCGAGGGCGGCGGCGACATTGGCCGCGCCCGGCCCGGCCTGCCCGTACACCACCGAAGGCCTGCCCCGCGCCCGCGCATAGCCGTCCGCCATATACACGGCGCTGGCTTCGCTCCTCGCCACAATCATCTCGACGCCGCCGGCCTTCAGGGCAATCCTGAGCGGCTGATCGCCGCCGGTGAGCATAAAGAAC
>JAJQBO010000102.1 GCA_021203245.1 Planctomycetaceae bacterium | reverse complement strand
GTAATTGGAGTGAGCGAGTCATCCGGAGCGCACGGTGAAGCCCATAGCCGCTAGAGGGGCACCTTGCCCCGGCACAACCTCCCGTCCGTCTCCCGGTTCATCGTTCAGACGCCGGGGTGACGTTTTGGGGATACGGCATTTTGGCGCGAAGACGCGTCTTTGTCCCTTAAAACAGACCATTTCCCCCAAACATCACACGGCGGGAAAACAGTGAACCGCGCGAGAAACGGGAAGTTGTGCCGGGGCAGGCGGAATGATCGCTGCTACGGAATTGTTTTGAACAGCACTAATAATGAATGGTCCATAATTGTTCATTGTTCATTGTTCATTGTTCATTTCAACCAACCCCAACCGCTGCATCAGTCCCTGAATCGTCACCCCCTGCACAATCAACGTAAACACCACCACTGCCACCGTGAACAGGATAATCAACCGGCTCTGCTCCACCGCCTGGCTGTACGACGTCAGCCCGAGGTTCGCCGGCGCGATGCTGACCGCCAGCCCGATGGGGAGCGCGCCCCGCAGCCCGCCCCAGACCATCACCGGCTTGTACGCGGGCGGAATCTTTTCCGACCCCGGCAGGAGGTCGGCGATCGGCACGAACAGGTAGATGAGCAGCGCCCGCGCCGCCAGCACCACCAGCGCCGCCGCCACCATGTATCCGGCAGACGACTGCAGCAGGACGGTGTCGAGGAGATAGCGTTCGGTCAGGCCCAGGAACAGGAAAATAAGCGAATTGCCGAAAAAGCTCGCCAGCGGCCAGAAATCGTGCATCTGGCGGATGACGTCGGTGCGGTTGTCTTTTTTCGTCATATGGCCGAGGACGATGCCTGCCCCGACCGTCGCCATGACGCCTGACAGTTCCAGCATGCCCTGCGCGATCAGGAAGGAGAAATACGCGGCGCAGATGGAGAACAGCGCCCCTAGGGTGACGTGGCCGACGATGTGGCTGTAATGGATAAGGATGCCGGCGAGCCAGCCGACGACGCAGTCGATGGCGAATCCGCCCACAAACACCCAGAGGAACTGCAGGGCGGCGTGGGCATAGGTGGCGGCGTCCGGCTCCCCGCCCTGCGCCACCAGTCCGGCGATGATGCCGAAAAGGACGATGGCGGTGGCGTCGTTGAACAGGCTTTCCCCGTCCACCAGCATGGTGAGCCGCGACGGGGCCTTCAGATCCTTGAAGATGACGATAACCGCCACCGGGTCGGTGGTGGAGATGAGCGCGCCGAACAGGAGGGATGGTCCCCATTCCAGCGGCGTCAGCCACTGCGCCAGGCAGGCGGTCAGCATGGTGACGAACACGACGCCTGGCACGGCCAGGACAAGGATGGGGACCAGGTTGCGGGCGAGTTCGCGCACATCCAAAGACAGGGCGGCGTCGAAGATGAGCGCGGGCAGGAAGACGTAGAGGATGAGGTTTTCCGTCAGGTGGATGCGGGGAAGGAGCGGCAGATCCCAGGCGTCGCCCAGGGCGGACAACGCCAGCCCGATGATGACCAGGCCGATGGTGAAGGGAAAGCGCAGCTTCTGCAGCACCATGCTTGCCAGGCCGATAAGGAAGAGCAGCTCGAAGAGGAGGAATAATAAACGGACTGGCATATCTTCAATGCTCTGCAAAATGGCGACGTCGGACATGGCCACTCCTTTCGTAACTGTAACAATATGAAAGGAAGCGGTAGAAATCAAGCCTGCGCGCAAAAGCCGTTTCACCGCGGCGGGACAGGGGGTCAGAGGTTTTAAATTAACTTGTTCAGTTTATGTGATTCAGAATACCCCAAGCCGCGTCGCGGCGGCCATGCACGCGGTGAGAATAGCCACCCAGGCGACGGAGACCACGAATCCCGGCTTGATCATGTCGGGGATGGTCCAGTAGCGGTAATTGAAGGTGGTCAGGGGAATCGGGTCGATGGGCAGCAGGAACACGCACGAGCCGGTATAGGCGAGCGGGACGATGAGGATGGCCGGGTTGACGCCCATGGCGCGGGACAGTTCGGCGATGACCGGGATGGACACGGCCAGGGTGGCGTTGGCGACCGGCAGGACGAGGTGGGAGAAAACGCCGTAGGCGATGACGGCAAGCAGGAGCGCGGTCATGCCGAGGCCGCCCACGTGGCCGAGCAGCCTGTCGGCCAGCCACGTCGCCGCGCCCTGGTCCTGCATGACGGCGGCGAGCACGCTGGAACAGCCGACAAGCAGCAGCACCTCCCAGGCGATCGACTCCCTCGCCTCCGGCCAGGTAACGATGTCGAGGCCGGGCAGGAACAGGACCGACGCCATGACGACGGCGGTGGTCTGGATGGGGATGGCTGTCAGCGGGCTGGTGAGCCAGAGGAGGAAGGTGATGCCGAAGACAACGCAGAAGCGGCGTTCGGCGCGGCTCAGGGGGCCGAGCGCGGCCCGTTTCGCGGCGATGTCCTGCAGGCCCTCGATGCGGTCCATCTCCGGCGGCGTCATCTTGACGAGGATCAGCCAATTGACGACCGTCAGGATAAGGGCGAACGGGACGCCCACGGCCGACCAGTGGAAAAAGTCGACGCTGACGCCGGCGTGGGCGTGCAGGAGGTCGAGGGACAGCACGTTCAGGCCCGATCCGGCGGGTGTGCCGACGCCGCCGATGGCGGCGGCCATGGGGATGCCCATCATCAGGCAGCGCCCGAAACGGAACGCTCCCGGGACGCACCGGTTCTGATCGAGAATGGGCGAGGCGACGGAAGCGAAGATGATGGCGGTGGGGAGGTCGGCCAGGACCATGGACACGACGGCGGTGGACAGCATAAAGCCAAGGACGACGCGGTTGGCCCGGTTCCCGAACAGGGCAGTCAGCCCCAGCGACACCCGGTGGCCGAGGCCGGTCCTGACGAAACCGGCGGCGAGGCAGAACGACACCATGATGAAGAAGATGGTCGGGATGGCGAACGACCGCATCGCCGCCCGCATCGGCGCGAGGCCGGTGAGGGGCAGGACCAGGAGCGCGCACACGGACGACACGCCGATCGGCAGGACCTCGAACACCCAGAACACGATCGCCGCGATCATATAGCCGAGGATGCGTTTTCCCTCGGGGGTGAGGCCTTCCGGCGCGGGCAGCCAGTCGATGCCGAAATACAGGACGATGGCAAGGCCGCCCATGGCCTGCCTGAGGCGAAGCCGTGGGATTGACCGGGTCGCAGCCGTCTCCGAAGGATTCGTCATCGTATCGCTTCGCCTCGCAACATGGCCCGGGCGGTGCCGCGTCTTCGGCCTCAGGCGTCGTCGCCCCGGTGTGCGGCCAGCGCCGTTGTCAGGCGTTCCAGGAGGTCGTCGCTGTCCCGGACCACTTGGTGGACAGCCTCGGGGTCGGGGCGGTCGTAGTGGATGCCGCAACCGACCGTGACGGTGCAGGCAAAGCGCGCGGCCAGGGCTGCGGCGAACCGGGCGGCGACGGCGTCGTCCTTGTGGCCGGTGACGTTGAGGGTCGAGACAGTCGCCGACAGGTGGCCGTCGCCGGTCAGGGACGGGCGGGCACGGCCAGGCAGCAGCAGCCGATGTGCGGTTCCGGCCCGCCGCCGACCACGACCCACAGGTCCCTGCCGGCGAAGTCGGCCGTCGCCTGCAATCGGTCGTCCAGGCAGGGGACGGAGACCGTTATCATGCGTCTTCTCCCCACCGGGTGAAGCCGGGCGGGGCGAGGTCGAAGCAATCGAGGATCTTTCCCGCCATATGGGTCGTCATGTCCTGCACGCTCTGCGGCCGGGTATAATAGGTCAGGACCAGCGGCAGCACTATCGCGCCCGCCCGGGTCGCCTTCAACATGTTGCGGAGGTGGATGGCCGACAGCGGCGTCTCCCGCACGGCGAGGACGAGGCGGCGGCGTTCCTTCAGACACACGTCGGCGGCCCGCAGCAGTAGGGTGTCGGCGTAGCCGCCCGCGACGCCGGCCAGCGTCTTCATGCTGCACGGCACGACGACCATCCCGCATGTCCTGAACGCCCCGCTGGCGATGGCCGCGCCGATGTCGTCGTTGTCGTGGACGACGTGGGCGAGGGCGCGGAGGCGGTCCATGGTGAGGCCCGCGCCTTCGTGGGGCAGGGTGGCGGCCGCGCCCCGGCTGCAGACGAGGTGGGTCTCGACCGTCCCCGCCTCCTTCAGGAGCCGCAACACCTCCAGCGCGACCGGCAGGCCGCTCGCGCCGCTCAGGCCGACGACGATGCGGTGCTTTTCCACGGCTATTCCTTGTGATCCGGGAACCATTTCGTCGGATCCACCTGCATGAATCCCGCCCGCCGGAAGTGGTCCTTCAAGTGGAAGGGGACGGTGCAGTCGAAGACGGTCTTGCACGAGATGCCCCGATCGGTCCGCTTGTAACTGTATTCGGGCGATTCCGACGGGTCGAGCGGGTGGCAGCGGACGCCGGGGATGAAGATGGTGTCGACGTCGCCCTGGTAGCGGGTGTTCATCGCCCAGAGGACGTCGTTCATGTCGAAGGGGTCGACGTCCTCGTCCACGAGGATGACGTGCTTGAGTTCGGAAAAGGCCGAAAACGCCAGCAACGCCGCCTGCCGCTGCCTGCCTTCGTCCGACGCCACCGACTTTTTGAATTGCAGCACCGCCATGTATTTGCCCCCGCCGGCCGAGCAGGCGTAGACGTTCAGGAGCCGTCCCGGCATGGCCCTGTCCACCATGTCGAGGATGCTGGCCTCGGTGGGGATGCCGGCCATCGACACGTGTTCCTCCGACGGGCCGATGCAGGTCTGCATGATGGGGTTTTTGCGGTGCGTGACCGCCTTGACCTTGATGACGCGGCACTGGTTCGAGGCCGGGCCGGTGTAGCCGGGGAATTCCGGCATGGCATAGCCGGAGCCGGTGTTCTTGTCTTCCTGGACGCGCACGTTCGGGAGCACTTCCCCTTCGATGGCGTACTCGGCGTTGGCGATGGCGCGTTCCTTGACAGTGAGGCAGTCGATCAGTTCCACCGGCCGGCCCCGGAGCGCCCCGGCGATGGCGAGTTCGTCGTAGCCGAGCGGCGTGGTCGGCGGTTCGAAGCAGGAGGCGATTTCGATGGCCGGGTCGACGCCAATGGAGATGGAGATGGGGAGCGCCTGGCCCAATTCCTCGGCCCGTTCCTGCATCGCCCCGATGTGCCGCGCGCCGGGGGTGAAGAAGATGGACAGTTCGTCCTTTCCCTGGATGCACATGCGGTGGATGGTCACGTCCGACACGCCCGTGTCCGGGTGCGAGGCATAGCACATGCCGAGGGTGATGTAGGGTCCGGCGTCGTCCGGGGTGTTGGTCGGCGCGGGGATGAGGGCGTTGAGGTCGAAGTTGGCGTCTGTCGCCAGGTGGACCAGTTCGCGGCAGGGTGCGCGGTCGGGCGGGACGGTGACGGGCTGGACGGGCGCGTTGACGCTGTTTCGAAGCAGGTTCCCGAGGTTCGCCGGTTCAGTCCCCAGGAGCCGCGCCACCCGGCGGCGGCTCGACAACACGCCGATAACCACCTTCGCGTCGGGGTGTCCTTTTACCGAGTGGAAAATCACCGCCGGCCCGAGCCGGGTGGGCCGCATGACCGTGCCCCACGCGCCGATGTGGCGGTAGACGCCGGCCAGTTCGGCCATGGGGTCGACGGGGACGTCTGTCTCGATAACTTCATCCGGGAAGGTTTTCAAAAACGCCAGGGCCGACCGCAAGTCGAAGATATCCATACACGTCTCCTCAGGGAATCGCCGCTGTTCATCAGGTATTATCCCCGATTCCGCCCGCCTTAGCAAACACATAGGCGGGAAGCGATCCGGCGGAGAAGCAGACGGTATCTCCCGTGATGCGGAAGTCATTTCCGCTAATCGGTACAAATGGTGCCAGGAAGGCAGGTGATGCGGCAGACGCGGTGATGACGGTGGACAATCCGTCCTGGTCCAGCCCCGTGCGGGGTGGACAGGCGGGATGGAAAAACAAGACGAGGAAACGTGACACCTGGCGGTTGTCTGTTCCGGGTTAAGGGATCGGGTATGTCTGCCGGGTGTCAGGCGCGGGAGGTCAGGGGCTATGCCATCCGCACCGTTTCGACGCATTTGCCGCGGCGGCGATAATGTCCCGCACCAGCGAATCACGGCGGCTGTTCATGCGCGAGGCCGCGCCGCCGACGCTCATCGAGGCGAGGATCTTGTTTTCATAACCCCATATGGGGGCGGCGAAACAGACGAGTCCTTCGTCCCCTTCCTGCTGGTCTTCGGCATAGCCGGCCTGGCGCACCGTTTCCAGTTGCTCCAGGAGTTGCACCCGGTTATTAATGGTATAGGGGGTGCGGGGCTGGAACTCGATATGCCGCAGAACCGCCTCCAGTTCGTCCCGGGGCATAAAGGCGAGGAAGATTTTACCCGGAGCCGATGCGTAGGCCGGGGTGGTATCGCCGATCATCGACGCCATGAAGGCGGGATTGGACCCCTTTACCTTGTCCACAAAGGTGGTGCGGCCGCCGGTGTAGAAGGAAAGGTGGGTGGATTCGCCGGTAATGCCGGCCAGTTCTTCCAGGATGGGCCGGCATTCTTCTATAACGTTAATATTGGAAAGTTTGTACGCGCCGATATGGACCAGGCGCACGCCGAGTCGATAGCGGCCGCTCTCGGGATTTTGTTCGACAAACTCCCGCGCCTCCAGGGTGGCGAGGAGTCGGTGGACAGTGCTTTTGCCGAGTGAGAGCCGGCGGGCGATTTCGGTCAGGCTGAGTTCGCGTATTGCGCCTTCGAACAACTCCAGCACGCGGAGCGCATTGTCCACCGATTGCAACAGGGGCTGGGCCATGGGTGATCCTTTGCTGGAAAAAGGAGTCGTTGAAATTTCCGCTATCCGGAAATCCTAGCCAGTGAGTTCACGCCCATATTATAACATTAATTCGCTGCTGCAAAAGGAATTTTTGCGTGTCAGAATCGAAACGTTATGCACGTTAGACCGAAGCGTCCTGTAAAGAGTTATTCTTTTGAGTTATTCTGCACCATCCATATACTTGGAGCCAATCATCGCAAGTGTGTCCATATCGGCACCCACACCCGTCACCCCGGCGGTTGGGGGAGGTTGGGATGTATTGGTGAAAATGGCCCACACACGCTCTGTGAAAAAGGCCAAACATGAGAGGCGGCCCTTTCGGGCGGTAACGTCCGCATAATGGTGTAAAATTAAAATGAGCCAGAGGCTCAGCCTCC
>JAJQBO010000258.1 GCA_021203245.1 Planctomycetaceae bacterium | reverse complement strand
CCCTCGTTTCAGAGCCCACCGGCCCGCCCAGGCGGCTGACGCTCCTCGGCGAAGGATGTCCAAGCAGGCGTGAACCCGAGACAGTAGCCGTCGTCCCAGCGGTGGGTTGACCCGGTACGTGTTCCGGCCAGACCCGCCCCAAGATCCTTGACATCCGAATCAGGCACACAAAAAAGAGGCCGGCCCGTCATGGGCCAGCCTCGGTATGTGCATGTGACCACGCCGGACCTACCCCCGTTCCAGCGCTTCCCAGATGCCCAGCAGATACATCGCGCCGAGGGCGCGGTCGTAGAGGCCGTAGCCGGCCCGGCCGGTCTCGCTCCAGATCATCCTGCCGTGGTCGGGGCGGATATAGCCGTCGAAGCCGGCGTCGTGGAGCGCCTTGAGGATGCCGTACATGTCCAGGCTGCCGCAGCGACTCGGGTGCGGCGCTTCCTCGAAGGAGTGGTCGCCCGTCCACTTGACGTTCCGGGCGTGGGCGAAGTGGATTCTGTCGCCGAAGTCGCGGGCGATTGTCTTGATGTCGTTGTTCGGGTCGGCGCCGAGCGAGCCGAAGCAGAGGGTGATGCTGTTGGCGAGGGACGGGTTGATCGACGTCATCCTGGCGTAGCTGTCGCAGCCGGTGATGATGCGCGGCAGCCCGAACAGGTTCCACGGCGGATCGTCCGGATGGATTGCCATTTTGACGCCGGATTCTTCGCAGGCCGGGACGACCCGGTTGATGAAATAGGCGAAGTTTTCCCACAGTTTGTCGGCGTCGATGGCCTTGTAGTCGTCCAGGAGCTGTTTGATCTCGGCCTTGGTGTAGGACTCGTCCCAGCCGGGGAGGGACATGTCGGCGGAAGTCGGGTCGAGTTTTTGCACCGCCGTGTTGTCGTAGGCGAGCGCGTTGGAGCCGTCCGGCAGGGTGCGGGCGAGGTCGCTCCGGAACCAGTCGAAGACAGGCATGAAGTTGTAGCACACCACCTTGACCCCGGCCTTGCCGAGGCGGCGGATCGTCTCGCAATAATTGTCGATTTGCCGGTCGCGTTCCGGCTTGCCCATCTTGATCTCTTCCGGCACCGGCACGCTCTCCACCACCTCAAATTCGAGGCCGTTGTCGTTCGCGGCCTTTTTGATGGCGAGGATGCTGGCGTCGGGCCAGACCTCGCCGGCAGGCACGTCGTACACCGCGGAGACAATGCCGCTCATCTCGGGAATCTGCCGAATATAAGCGAGCGAGACCGGATCGTCCTGTCCATACCAGCGAAACGTCATCTTCATGCGCATCTCCTTCTGTAAGTCGTCCTCACGCACCCCAGTCTACAGGATTTTCTTCATTGTGTCAGCAACCAGCCGCCGGGCGTTGGAGAGAATCTTATCCGAACGCCGTCAATACTGCGCGACGCCGAAAATCAGGTTCGGGACGAACAGCGAGACCGACGGGATGAAAACCAGCACCACTATCACGCAGAGTATGGCGATGTAGAACGTCATGGACTCTTTCGTCGTCTCCTCCGGCGGGCATTTCATTATCGTCGAGACGGTGTAGAGAGCCACGCCGACCGGCGGGGTCATGACGCCGAACGTCACGACCGTCATCATCACAATGCCGAAATGGACCGGGTCGACGCCCACCGATTGCACCACCGGCAGCAGGATCGGCGTCATGAGGAGCGCGATGACCGTCGTCTCCATAAACATGCCCAGCGCCACCAGCAGCAGGATGACGATAATGAGCATGGCGGCCGGGCTCGAGGTGATGCCCATCAGCACGCCGGCAATGCTTTGCGGCAGGCGGTCGTACACCACGCCATAGCCGAAGATGCCGGAAAACGCCAGAATCAGGGTGATGGAACAGATATCCTTGACGCTGTCGAACAGGGTCTGCCGGAATTTTTCCCACGTCAGTTCACGGTAAATAACCGTCCCGACGAAGAGGGCGTAGAAGACGGCGAACGCGCCGGATTCGGACGGGGTCATCAAGCCGTAGCGGATAAACACCAGCAGCATGATGGGAAAAAGCAAGGCCCAGATGCACTCGACGCAGCAGGTGAAAATTTCCTTCGCGCTCGCCATCTTCGCCTTTTCCGGCACATACCCGCGCCGCCGCGCCGAAATGGTCACCGCGCCCATGAGGAAAACCATCATGAGGGCGCCGGGAACGAGACCGGCGGCGAACAGCCGCCCGATCGACACTTCGCCCACCGACCCGTAAATGATAAGGCCCATGCTTGGCGGTATGGTCGCGACGATGAGTGCGGACAGACCGTTGATTCCCGCCGCCCAACCCCGGGAGTAGCCGCGGCGGAGCATCTCCGGCCCCAGTATCCGCGATTCCATCGCCGCATCGGCAACCGCCGACCCCGACACGCCGCCCATCAGGGTGGACATAACGCAGGACACCTGGGCGATATTCCCGTACATATGGCCGGTGATGACGTTGGACAGCCGCATGATACGGGAGGTGATGCCGGTGTGGTTCATCAGGTTGCCGGCGAAAATGAACAGCGGTATCGCCAACATGGTGAACGATTGGGTGGTGGACAGGGCCTTTTGCACCGTGATGGTGAGGGGAATGCCGTCCGTGAACAGGAAGAACATAAAGCCGGAGATGCCAATGGCGAACGCGACCGGCATGCCGAGAAGGAGGAGGATCAGGAACACTGTAAAGACAATCGCCATTAAAGGACCTCCTCGGGAACGGCCGGGGTGTTAGCTTCGGTCTTGTTTGCCATAAAAACCCGCTGCACCATACGAACCGAAGTGGAGACGAACATCAGGAAGGATCCCACCGGCACGGCCATGGTGCACCACGAATAACTGATGCCGGTGGACTGGAACACCCGCTTCCAGTTGCGCATCAGGAGCGGCACGCCGTAGCGGACCAGAACCACCAGGAAAGCGAGCATCAGGATGTAGAAAAGAAAAAGGAGGGTCGTCCGCAGCCACCGGGGCATTTTGTTCAGGAACATATCGACGCTGATGAGGTTCGTTTCCCGGATGACGATGTCGCCCCCCACAAACACCATCCACGCGAACAGCAGCATCGATATGTCGACCGCCCAATTCAGCGGATGACCGATTGTCCTGGCCAAGGCCGACACAAACATCAGCGTGCTTATTGCCAGCAAAATGGCGGCTACCAAATACAATTCAAACCGGCCGAACGCCGCATAGAACCGCTTGATGAAATCCACGTGACTTCCCTCCTCTGTGTAAAACCGGCCGTATCGGATTACTTGCCGATTTCCTTGTAGATGCTCTGGCGGAGTTCGGTAAAACCAAGGACTTCGTAGGCCGTGTCCGCCGCCTTCTTGAACGCCTCGATATTCGGCACATTGCTGATCATGCCGTATTCGCCCAGCTTTTCGACAATGTTCGCGATCTCGCTTTCGACCAGGCGGGCATTTTCCATGCCGGCTTTTTTGGTTTCTTCAAGGAGCAGGGTCTGCAAATCCTCCGGCAGGGTCTCGAACCAGTATTCGCCCACAATCAGGCCGTTGATGAGCAGGAAGTGGCCCGTTTCGGCGCGGTATTTCAGGACCTCGAAGGTGCGGGAACTCAGGGTCGCGGTGTCCTGCGCTTCACATCCGTCGATGGCTTTCGACTGGATGGCGGAGTACACTTCGCCCCAGGGCATGGCGATCGGGGTCGCACCCAGCGCCTTGACGGATTCGGACCACGCCGGTGCGCCGGGCGTGCGGATGCGCTGGCCGTTCAGGTCCGCCGGCTCGTTGATCGGCTGCTGGGTGAGGAAGTGGCGCGGGCCGTCGTACCAATTGAAGGAGAGGACGCGGATGCCTTCATCCTGGAGCCGCGATTCCCAGTCCTTGTAGGTGGGGCTTTCGATGACCTTCAGGATTTCCTCGTAGTTGTCGGCGAAATAGGCCATGCCGATGATGCCGAATTCGGGGACATAGCTGCCCATACGGCCGCCATCGGTGAGGACCGCCACATTGACGCCCTCCATCGCCTGCTCGATGACGTCCTCGTCCGAGCCGAGCTGGGCCGACGGATAGACCTCGATGAGGAGACGGCCGCCGGACTTTTCCTTAACCGTTTCCGCCAGCTTGTTGAAGCCCTGGACCATGATGCTGCTCTCGTTAAGCTGGGTGGAAAGCTTCAGGGTATAGCTTTGCGCCGCAAAAGCGCTGCCCGACAGGACACCGATCACCATAATCGCAACCGCTGCCATCAATTTTTTGTACATGCTTTCTCCTTGAGTCAAATATCGGCGCGACAGCGCCAATTGGAATTATTTCAGGTACCGCCGCAGGGTCGTCCTGACCGCGCCCGCGCCAGCCATCATCTCGGTAAAGTATCCTTCAACCCGTTCGCCCAGACCGACGGCGTAGAGATCGACGCCGAAGATGGCCGCGTCCGACAGGATGGGCCGGAGCGTCGCGTGGAACGGACCGGCGTCTCCAAGCCGCAGGCCGGCGAGGTGGGAGTCGAGTTGCGCCAGCATCGGGTCGGGACTGCGTTCAAACGACTCCCCCGCGTCGTCGACGCCCAGGAGATACCGGAGCCATGCGGCGTGGACGAGGGGGATATACTTCAGGGTCGAAGGGTCGAGGTCGGCCCGCTCGCCATAGGCCTTGATCGTCTCGCCAAAGCGGATGCACAGCTTTTGCGACGTGTCGCAGGCGATGCGCTGCGGGGTGTCCGGCATGAACGGGTTCGGGAACCGCACCCGCAGGCAGGTGTCGAGGAAATCGCGCGGCGTGATGATGCCCGGATCGACCACCACCGGCAGGCCTTCCTCGTAGCCGATACGCTCCACCAGGCGGCCGAGATCGGGGTCCCGCATTTCGGCGCTGATTTTGTCGAAGCCGAGCAGGCAGCCGAAAACGGCGAGCGCGGTGTGGAGCGGATTCAGGCAGGTGCAGACCTTCATCTTTTCGATCTTGTCCACCGTTTCGCGGAGGGTATAGATGATGCCGGCCTGGTCCAGGGCGACGCGCCCGTTCGGGAACGCGTCCTCGATAACCAGGTATTCCGTTTCTTCGGCGTTCACGTAGGGCGCGACATAGGTGTTTTTCGCCGTCACGACCGCGTCGACGTCCTCGAATCCGCTTTGCAGCAGCATCGATTTGACGCCGTCGTCCGGGCGCGGTGTAATCTTGTCGATCATCGACCAGGGGAACGACACCGCCTTCGCATCGTCGACATACGAGAGGAAATCGGCGTCGACAAGACCGGCACCGGTCCAGGCCACGGCAAAGGCGCGGACGGCGCCCCGGAGCTTGTCGCCGTTGTGGGAGCAGTTGTCCATGCTGACCATGGCGACCGGCAGCCTGCCGGCGAGGAAGCGCTCGTGCAGAAGCGACGCCACCTTGCCCATATAGCTGGCCGGGGCGGCCGGGCCGGCGGCGAAATCGGCCGCGACGTCGGGGGCCAGGTCGCCGCCACGGTGCAGGCTATAGCCTTTTTCCGTGATGGTGAAGGAAACCATCTTCAGGGACGGGGCGCGGAACACCTCGCGCAAGCGGACAAAATCCTCGTGCCCGGCGTCGGCCTTCAGCGCTTCGATCATCGACGCGACCACGGTCTTGTCGATGCCGCCGTCGGCCTTTAGGGTGACGGCGAGGGAGAGGTTGTCGTGGGGCTTGAAGATCCGGTCGACAATCTCGTCATCAAACCCTTCGGCGACGATGACGCCGGCCTGTTCCGCGCCCGTATCCAAGAGAACCTGCAAACGGGCGGCCGGGAAGGCGCGGAAAATATTGCCTGCGCCGAAGTGGACCCAGGTCGGGTTGTCGCGGGTGTGGGCCGCGACAGCGGCGCGGTCGAAATTCGGCAGAATGAACCCCGCCTTTTCCCAGGCGGCGCGGTCTTCGAGGCTGCTGGCGTTCAAATGCATGGCGTTTCCCTCCCTTTAGTTGCACAGGCCGCACTTGTCGAGCGCTTCCCACAATCCAAGCAAATACTCCGCCCCCAGGGCGCGGTCGTAGAGGCCGTAGCCGGGGCGGGCCTGTTCGTCCCAGATCATGCGGCCGTGGTCGGGGCGGATATAGCCGTCGAAGCCGCTGTCGTGGAAGGCCTGGACGATGGCGAACAGGTCGAGGTCGCCGCAGGACGACAGGTGCGCGCTTTCGTCAAAATCCAGCCCGTCCTGGTACTTGATGTTGCGGATGTGGGCAAAGTGGACCCGGCCCGCCTTCGTGAACTCGCGGATGATGGCGGGCAGGTCGTTGTCCCGGTTCGCGCCAAGGCTGCCGGTGCAGATGGTCAGCCCGTTGGCCGGGTTGTCGTTCAGGGACAGGAAAGTGCGGATGTTCTCGGCGGTGGAAATCACCTTCGGGAGGTCGAACAGCGGCCACGGCGGATCGTCCGGGTGGATGGCCATGTTGATGCCGCACTCGGACGCCACCGGCACCACGGCGTCGAGAAAGTATTTCATGTTCTTCCAGTAATCGTCCCGGGTCATCGACTTGTAGAACTCGATATCCGCGCCCATGGCGTGGAGGCGTTCCGGCTCCCAGCCCGGCAACGAATAGCCGAGCGACTTCTTCGCCATCGATTCGGCGATGCGGGTCGGGTTCATCTCGGTGACCTGCTTGTGGCGGTAGGAAAGAACGGTGCTGCCGTCCTCGAGCGGATGGGCGAGATCGCTCCTGGCCCAGTCCATGACTGGCATGAAGTTGTAGCACAGGCACGTGACGCCGACAGCCCCGAGATTGCGGAGGGTGGCCTGGTAGTTCTCAATATAGCGGTCGCGGCTCGGCAGGCCTTTTTTGATGTCTTTGTGGATATTGACCGACTCGATAACCTCCATCTCGAGACCGGCGGCGGTGATGGTGTCTTTCAACTCGGTGAGGGTCGCCAGAGGCCAGACCTCGCCCACCGGCACCGACGGCAGGCAGGTGGCGACGCCGGAGACGCCCGGCACCTGGCGGATTTGCCGCAGGGTGACGGAGTCGTCGCCGAAAGGAAACCAGCGCATGATCATTTTCATTGCGAAACCTTTCATTGCGGCTGCCGGACAATACAGACCCTCGGCGAGACGGCACTGGCCGCATCGCCCGCGAGCCGCGGGTAGTGTGGATGCAAAACTGCTGGCGCTGCTCGATGGTGTTATGCACCCGGGGAAGAAAGCGTGCCTCGTGATTTCTAGTATACTAATGAACTATATCCCAGAAAATCGCTTAGAGTCTATCCCGTTATCAAGTCATACGGTTGAAGTTGTAGTTATCAATGG
>JAJQBO010000018.1 GCA_021203245.1 Planctomycetaceae bacterium | reverse complement strand
GAAACGGGTAGACGGTACTGAACCGCCCTGGTGAATTCCGGAGCCGAGGCCGGGGCCGTGGACCCCGGCCGAACCGCCCGTTTTTAGCCCGGTCCAAGGCCCGCACGCCGGGGTGACGATGGGGGTGGGTGCGGCAGGTTGGGCTATTCCGGGACAACGATTGGTAAGCGGGTACGTCCCACCGTTCCCTTGGCGATCCGTCCGCTGGGCCCCCGCGTTCGCGGGGGTGACGTGGTTTTTGGAACGCGTGTGGGTTGCTGTTTCGTGATGGGAATTATTCCAGCGTCTTCGCAATCTTGTCGATATTCAGGGACCGCGCCATGGCGTCGAAGATGTCCGTGTAGGCGCCGCCCTCGCGGTAGATCGCCTCGTGCGGGCCGTGCTCGACCATGCGGCCCTCCTGCATGACATAGATGCAGTCGGCGTCGATGATCTGCGAAATGCTGTGCGAAATAATGACGACGGTGCGGCCGCGCTTGATCGCGTCCATGCTGTTCTTGATCTGCTCCGTCGCCACCGCGTCCAGACTGGCGGTGGGCTCGTCCAGAAAAATCACCGGCGGGTCTTTCAGGAAAATGCGGGCGATGGCGATCTTCTGCTGCTGACCGCCCGACAACGCCAGGGCCGACGTCTCGTACCCGTTCGGCAACGCCTCAATCTGATCGTGTAGAAACGACCGCTTCGCCGCATCAACCATCTCCTCCCGCGACGCGTCCGGCTTGCCGTAGAGGACGTTCTCGGCCACGGTGCCGTTGAAGATGTGGTTCTTCTGCAGCACCAGCCCGATGTGCCGCCGGAGTGACGACGTGTCGTAGGCGCGCAGGTCTACCCCGTCCAGCGTGATCTCGCCCGCATCCGGGGTGTAGAACTTGTCGAGCAGATTGATGAGCGTGCTCTTGCCCGCGCCAGACAGCCCGACCAGGGCGGTCGTCTTGTCCGGTTCAATCACCATGCTGACCCGGTGCAAGGTCGGCCTGGCGTTGCCGGGGTAGGTGAAGGTGACGTTCGAAATCCTGAACTCGCCCCGCACCGATTCGGGACAATAGTCGCCGCTCGCCTCGACGTCGGCGTCGTCCCGGAGGATGTCGAAAAATCCCTCCGAATAGATGAGGGCGTCGTTCATCTGATCGTAGAGGGGGTGAAGCTGGCGGATGGGGGCGGAGACGTTGCCGAACAGCATGATGTGGAACATGATCGCGCCGATGGACATCCGCCCCTGCAGGACAAAGTATGTCGTCAGGATGATGACGCAGACGACGCCGATCTGTTCGACAAAACTCTTGATGCCGTCGTAGAGAAAGCTCACCCGGCGAATCGACATCTGGGCCGAGGTCAAATCCACCTGCAGGCCCATCTGCTTCCTCGCCTCGATGTCTTCCCGAAGAAACGACTTGATGACCGGAATCGATTCGAGAATCCCGAGAATGCCCTGGCTCTTCCGCTCCCGCAGGGCGCGGATGCGCCGCCGCGACCCGGCCAGCCGCAGCGCCTGGCGGCGCGTCACCCAGAAGTAGACGGGGATGGTGCAGAAGCCGGCCAGGCCGACGTAGAAATTGGCGTGGAACATCACCGCCAGCGCCACCAGCGAATTGGCGAACAGCGGCAGAATCTCGATAAAGAAGTTCTGCACCAGCCGGGTGATGCTTTCGATGCCCCGGTCGATGCGGGTCTGCAAGACGCCGGGCGCGTTGCCGCCCGGGGAGAAAAACGCCAGCCGGTAGGTCAGGATGCGTTCGACGACGAGTTGCGCCATGTCGCGGGAGACGAAGATGCGCAGCTTTTCGCCGTAGAACTTCTGGCCGAACTTGATGACGACGTTCGCGACTTCCTTGACGACCAGGATGGCGGAAACGTAGGCGAGGATGCGCCAGCCCTCGCGCACGCCCTGGTGCGCCTCGACCAGGCCGTTGATGCTGTCGACCGTGTAGCGGAGCACCCAGGCGTTCACTTGCGCCGTCAGGGAGCCGAGAAAGGTAAGGACCAGGGCCACCGCCACCAGCCAGCGGTACGGCCGCACATAGGGGCGGATGGCCCGGAACAGTTCCAACAGCGTCATAGAGGGCTCGCGCGCGGGGCGAGGCCGGGCCGCTTACGCCGACATGGCCTTCACCAGCTTTTCCACCCTCTCCCGGTAGCGATTGGCGATTTCGTCCGCTTCGGCCTGGGTGCGCGCTTCGGAATAGACGCGCACGATCGGCTCGGTGTTGGACGGACGGATATGGACCCAGCCGTTTTCGAAGTCCAGCTTGACGCCGTCCTGGGTGTCGACCCGCAGCGCCTTCTCCTGCGCCAGTTCCTTCAGGGCGACGGCGACGCTCCGCTTCGAGCATTCCACCTTCTGCTTCGACATCTGGTAGGTGGGGATTTCCGACGCCAATTGGGTCAGCGTACGCCCGGTCTCAAGCATGTACTGCATGATCAACGCCGCGCCGGTGAGGGCGTCGCGGCCGTAGTGGACGCGCGGGTCGATAACGCCGCCGTTCCCTTCGCCGCCGACCACCGCGCCGGTCTCGATCATCATCTCGGCCACGTTCACCTCGCCCACCGGCGTGCGCATGACCTCGACCCCGGCCTCGCGGGCGACGTCGTCGACCATGCGGGTGGTGGAGAGGTTGGTGACGATCGGCCCCTTGGTGTGGGAGAGGATATAGCGCGCGGCCAGGCACAGGCTGTACTCTTCGCCGATATAGTCGCCGAGTTCGGAAATAAAGGCGACGCGGTCGGCGTCGGCGTCCTGGGCAAAGCCGAGATCCGCCCCTTTCTTCTTCACCGCGTCCAGGATGGCGGTGACGTGGCCGCGGGTCGGCTCGGGATTGCGGGGGAAGTGGCCGTTCATGTCGCAGTCGATGGGGAGGGCGACGCAGCCGGTGCGGCGCAGGAATTCGAGCGCGACGTCGGAGCCGGCGCCGTTGCAGCAGTCGACGGCGACGCGGAACTTGCGCCGCTTCAGGGCCGGGACGTCGACGACTTCCATGACCCGGTCGATGTGGTTCTCGAGCGCGCCCGGGTCTGTTTCGACAGCGTGCAGCTTGTCGTGGCCGACCTTGACCGAGTCGCCGCCGTAATAAATATCCAGCAACTGACGGCCCTGTTCCTGGTTCAGGTAGACGCCGTCGCCGCGGAAAAACTTCAGGGCGTTCCATTCAATCGTATTGTGGCTGGCGGAGATGATGATGCCGCCGTCGGCGTCCAGCTTCTTGATCATCATGGCGGCGGACGGGGTGCCGCAGACGCCGACGTCGACGATGCGGCAGCCGGCGGACAACAGCCCGGAAAAGACCGCGTGCTTGACCATGTCGCCGGAGGCGCGGGTGTCGCGGCCCACCACCACCTTGCCCGATTCCACCCAGGTGCCGAAGGCCTGGCCGAGATTGACCAGGAGTTCGGGGGTGAGGTTGTCGCCGACGACGCCGCGGACGCCGCTAATGCCTATCATCAATTTGCTCATGGTTCGTTGATCCTTCTAGTCCCTATGGATACGGTTGCGCTTCCATCTTATCGAATAAAACATATCGTCTCTCTTCACCCCACCGTCACCCCGCTGTACGTCGACCAGCGGAAAAAACGGGCTGTTCGGCCGGGGACGCCTTGGCGAGGCGAGGAGTATACCTCCATAACAAACCGCCCCCCTACTTCGGATTGCGGGCGGACAGACGCCGGCTGACCGCGCCCTTGCCCGGGTCGACGGTGTGGCAGGCGGCCTGGATGATGTTGACGGCGCAGCCGGCCGAACGGGCTAGGGAGTTGGCGACGTCCAGGAAGACGACGCCCGACTTGATGTCGATTAGGCCCTGCTCGTGACGCGCCTCGTGGGTTTTTCGCAGTTCCGACGCCTTGGCCTTGGCCGCCTTGCCCAGCGCAGTGCCGTCGCCTAGAAGCTTCGACCTGAGGACCGCGCCGCCGCCGTACATCTCGATGCCGTCGGCGTTGATGTTGACCGTCTTCTCGGCAAGCTGGAGCAGTTCGTCGACAATCGCGAACATGGCGTTCATGTCGGCGACCGCCTCGGGCGTGAGGGTGAGGGCGCGCTTGTTGACGCGCTTGGCCAGCTTCGACAGGTGCTTGCCGAGATCGGCGACCCGTTCGGCGTCGTTGACGGTGCGCACCAGGTGCGGGAACATCTCCGACTGGTTCTCGTTCAGCGTGGCCAGGGAGATGCCGCTCATGTACTTGGTGATGGCGGTCTTGAGTTCGTCCGTCTCCTTTTCCAGATCCTTGGCGGCGCGGGCCTTGGCGCTCCAGTCGGAGGACGGGTCGCTCAGAAGCGCCTGGTAGCCGACGGTGTGGGCCTCGCGGGCTTTCTCGAGCATAATCCCCGTCTCGGTCCAGACCTGCTGCAGGGCCAGGGACGGCGTGGCGAGCAGGTGCGGCTCGAGGATGCGGCGGACGTCGTCCACCTCCTCCTTGCCGGTGTCCTTGATGAGGAACGAGCAGAGCCGGGCGAACTGCGAGACAAACGGCAGGAACAGCAGGGTGCAGGAGACGTTGAACAGGGTGTGGGCGTTGGCGATGAAGCGGGGCAGGTTCTCGCCGCCCACAAACACGTCGCCGGGCGTGAACAGGTTGGCGAGTTCCATGAAAATCGGCCTGCCGGGCCGGCCCGGCCACTGCACATAGTTCAGGACCGTCATGAGAATGCAGCCGATGACGTTGAAGGAGACGTGGAAGAGGGCGGCCCGCTTGGCGGCGGTGCCGGACCCCAACGACGCCAGGATGGCGGTGATGGTGGTGCCGATGTTGTCGCCAAGCAGAATGCCGAAGGCGGCGTAGGGGTCGATAAGACCGGTGGCGGCGACGGTGATGAGGAGACCGATGGTGGCGCTGGAACTCTGCAGAATGAGGGTGACGACCAGGCCGCAGACCACCGCCTTCATGAACGGCCACAGCGGCACATAGCCGCTCGGGCCGGGCACGGCGTGCAGGCCGCGGAAGAGCGAGATGACGGTCTCCGACTCGCGAAGCTGGCCGAGCTGGTTCGACATGATGTTCATGCCGAGGAAAAGAATGCCGAAGCCGATGACGATGCTGGCCCAATACTTGACGCTCTGGCGCTTGGCGAACAGCAGCACCGCGACGCCGACGAACACCGCCGGCAGTGCAAGCTGGTTCAGCTTCAGCGAGATGATCTGCGCCGTGATGGTGGTGCCGATGTTCGCGCCCATGATGACGCCGATGGCCTGGGTCAATTTCATCAGGCCCGTGTTGACGAAGCCGACCACCATCACGGAACAGGCGGACGAACTCTGGATAATGGCGGTGACCATCGCGCCCGCCGCGACCGCCATGAAGCGGTTGGTGGTGAGGAGATTGAGGAGATCGCGGAGCTTGTCGCCGGCGACGAACTGCAGGGACTCCGACATCATCTTCATGCCGAAAAGAAGCAGCGCCAGACCGCCCAGCATGGAGACGACGACGGAAAAGACGTCGATGGAGAAAAAGTGCACCATAATCGGCGCCAGCCGCGACGTCTCCCCCGGCAGGCCCTCGAGGACGGTGACGCCGACGTCCACCCTGCCCTGGCCCGACCCGACGGTGACGTCCGCGCTGGCCCGGCCGAGGTCGTCGGTGCGGCGGACGGCGGCGGACAATTCCGTGCCGCGCGGCGCGCCCATCAGGGTAAAGCGGACCAGGCCTTCGTCAGGCCCCAGAAACACGCCCGGCGCTTTTTCCAACTGCAGCGACAGGGGCTGGTCGAGGGGCTTGCCGACCCAGCCGTCCTGCCCGCCGCCGGTTATCGTGACGCCGCCCAGCACCGTGAAGGTCGCCGGCTGGACGGCGGGATACTCGGGCAAGGACGCCTGGACGCGGTAGATGCCGGGCTTGTCGCCGACGGTAAAGAGAACGCCCGCGAGACCGGCGGCGTTGGTGACGGATTCGGTCGGGGAAAACGCAGCGCCGGACGCGCCGTCCGGCTGCTGGACGATGGAGAACTCCACCCGCGCGTTGTCGACGGGGATGGTCGCGTCCGGGCCGTCCTCGCCCATGCCGAACACATGGACGCGGAGGGGTTGGTCGAGGGGCCGGGCCAGGGGCCCGGTGAGAATGGCCTTGCTGTCCGCCGTCAGGCCGGCCGGTTCGGAGACGCCGTCGTCGCCGCACCCGGGGAGCACCACGCAGAGCAGGAGAAACAGGGGGAGGAGGAAGGTGGTTCTGGGCCGCGAATGGTCCATCATGACTCCTGACGACAATGCAAAAGGGGACAATCGGCGATTGTCTCGGCACCGTATGATATAATGCATCAGGGACGGCGTCAACCGGGAGGACGGTTTCAGAAAACGACCGAACCGGCACCTGCCTCGCGGTTGTTCGCTGGCCCAAATGCCGTGATCCGGCGGGACGATAGACGGCCGCGAAGACAAAAGCGGGCGGAATCGGAAAAGTTCTTTGGCCCGCAATTTTAACCGGACGGCCAGGGCGTTGGCCGTTCTTGGATTAAAGATTTTTGGAATTATTTACGATTCTGGCTCAAGCTTTTCCCGGCCCATCCGATAATTTCGTTAAGGACGAATCCACCCGCCGATCGGCTGGATTAACAGTCCGGTAATTTCGAGGGAGTTACAGGCTGTTGATAAACGGATTGCGGCCTGGTGCTGAGCAGGAAAGGAGGCCTACGATGCTTCCCAAAATTGATCCCGCGGCCAATGCGGCTGCGAATGTCGGCGCGACCCAGCAAACGCGTCGCGTCGAATTGGACAAGATTCTGGAGGCGTACAAGGCCCCAAGGTCGAGGAACGCCGGGTCGGCAACGAAGTGCGCGAAGCCGCCAGGACGGCGGAGACGGCGCAGAGCGCCCATCCGGTGCGCGAACGCTCCGGCGCCACCGATGTGGTCAAGCGCCTCGAAGACCAGGCCGAGATCGCCTTCCAGATGACCCGCGAGGAGCGGGACGTTTTCACCAGTTATGTCTCCGGCGAGGAGACGGTCGACCAGATGTCCGAGTTGGAACAGCGGACGCTGGAACGGGTGGCGGAACGGCTGGAACGGCTGATCGCCGAGGCGGACGCGCGCACCGAAACGGGCCGCAAACGCATGAATTTGGCCTTGCGGGAATGGTATCAGCGGCTGGCCGGCGGCAAACAATCGCCGGAAAACCTCATCGACCTTATCCAGATGGCGACCCAGGGCCGCATGGATGACAAATTGTAGGCCGGATGGGGTACACACTGCCATGGCAAGGGGCGGCCCGAAAGGGCCGCCTCTCATGTTTGGCCTTTTTCTATCTTACCAAATAATGACTTAGGCAATTAAAACGG
>JAJQBO010000247.1 GCA_021203245.1 Planctomycetaceae bacterium | reverse complement strand
CCGCCGCACCGTCGGCCCGGCCGTCGGAATCGGCCCGCACGACGCCGCCTGCCGCCGGATCGGTCAGGCAGACCCGCGCCCCCGCCGCCCCGGCGGCACCGCCCAGGCAGACGACCCGCGCCCCCGCCCAGCCTGTGGATCCAACCCGCACCGCGAGTGCCGCTCCGCCGGCGCGGCAGTCGGCCCGCGCGCCGGTCCGCCCGGCCGCGCCGACGCGGCCGGGCGGGCGCGCCCCGTGCCGCGCCGCCCCAGCAACCGGGCCAGCAGCCTGCCCGGCCGCCGGAGTCGTCCCGCGCCGCGCCGCCCAAGCCGGCCGACCCGGGCAAAACGGCCGAATCGGTCCGCCGCCGCCCGCCGCCGCCATCAGCGCCGCCCGGGACCGGGCAGTAAGCCTCCATCGTACCTGCGTCGTGAATCGCTCGAGCCCTACCGGTGCCGCACTTCCTGCAACCGTCTCAGGCGCGGGCTTTCCTCGCCCCACGCCAGCGCCAGCGTAGCGAAGACGCGGTCGCATTCGTCCGGGTCGGCGTTGCGCAGGCGCGATGCCAGGAGGTCCATGGCCTCGTCGCCGCCGTGCAGGGCGATGCCGAAAATGGCGCGGCGGCGGTCGTTCCATTCCACCGCGTCCTGCCACGCCGCGGCGAGCATGTCCAGGCCGGCCCGCACCCTGCTTTCGCCCAGGGCGGCGGCGGCGTGGTCGCCGAGGATTTCGTCGCCCAGCGCGGCCGCCACCAGCGGAACGTTCCGTTCGCCGCCAAGGGCCAGGAGGGCGGCGTAGACCTCGGCCATGACTTCCGCTTCGTCGCCGGCCCGCAGCCGGGCGCGGAGGAGCGCCTCTGCCCCGAGCGAGCCTTCGTACGCCGCCACCCGCGCCGCGTCGAGGCGGGCCGCGTCCGCCGGGTCCCACAGGAGATCCGCCAGCAGGAGCAGGCTGTCCGGGTGGCGAAGCCGCACCAGGGCCGCGAGGCAGCGGGCGCGCATCGGCGCGGTCAGGTCTGTCCTCATCTCCTTTTGCACAAAAGTAACGCCCCGGAGAAACGGGGCGGCGTCGCCCGATTCCATCGCGTCCAGGCAGTCGGCGATGGCCCGCTTGCCGGCCGCGCCCTTGTCGTAGCGGCCCGGCTCGTCGCAGCAGCGGGCAAAGGCGTCGGCGAGGCCGGTTTGGAATTCATCGGTCCAGTCGTCGTCCACCCGGCCCGACGCGTCGGTTGCAGCCCGGGCGAGGATGGACGCCGCCCGGGCGAGGACCACGCCCTGGCCGCGTTCCAGCACGTCATGGAGAAGGGCGCGCGCGGCCGGGGCGCGCGGATCGGCCGCGATGGCGTCGAGGCGGGACAGGAGGATGGAAGCGGGATTCTTTTTGGCCATGGCTCGCTACCGTGTCCCTCGTTTTTTTCCGCGGCGTCGGCGGCGGTTCGGCGTCGTCGTCGAAGCGGAGCAGGGATTTTTCCAGATCGATGCGGCCGTCCCGGCGGAAGCGCACTCCCTCGGATCGGAGCAGACGGCGCTGGCGTTCGGCGCCGCCGGAGGCGTGGCCCGGCGCCATTTCGCCTAGGCGGTTGACGACGCGGTGGCAGGGCAGACGTCTCTCCGACGGCGCGGCCGCCATGGCGAAGCCGACGGTGCGGCCGGAATAGAATCCGCCCAGTCGTTTGGCGATTTGGCCGTAGGTCATGACCTTGCCCGGCGGTATTTGCGCCACCAGGTCGTAGACCCTTGGGAAAAAACCGGTTGTTTCCTTTGCCATTGACAGCGCCCTCCAGCCCGGGACGATTATACCGGTTGTGACGATTTTGTCGACGCTCTCGAATCAGGCCGACGCGAGCCTTGACCAAAGGCGTCCCCCGACGACAATGGATCTTTCACGAAGCTGCCGCAAGGAGATGGGTGCAATGCTCGATCCGCTGAAGAAAAAAACCAGGCTCTATGAAGACATAGTCCGCCAGTTTATGCAAAAAATCGACGCCGGCGAACTGAAGGCCGGCGACAAACTGCCTACCGAACGGGAACTGGTGGAACAGTTGGGGGTCAGCCGCTCGTCCATCCGCGAAGCCCTGCGGGCGATGGAACTGCTGGGCGTCGTCCAGTCCAAGGTCGGCGGCGGCACCTTTATCAAGCATTCGCGCATCGACAGGAACCTCCTGCAGTTCGCCGATTCGCGCCAGGACGACAAGGCCACCCTGCTGGAGACGTTCGAGGTGCGGATGGTTCTGGAGGCGTTCAGCGCCGCCCAGGCGGCGAAAAAACGCACCGATCAGCAACTGGTCATGCTCAAGAAATCCATCGACGAGATGGCGCGGGACATCGAGGACGGCAACCGCGGCTCGGGCGCGGATATGCGTTTTCACCGAATCATCGCCGAAATGGCCGGCAACAGCATGCTCCTGAACATCCTCACCATGATCGCCGGGACCCTGACCTCGTCCATCGCCGTCTCCAACGCCCACGTCGATTCCCGGGACATCGTCGCCGAACACCGCGAAATGTACGACGCCATCGCCGACGGCGACGACAAGGTGGCGGAAAAACTCATGCGCGCGCACCTCAAACGGGCGCACCAGCGGGTGGCGTTTTTGCTCGCCGAAGGGGCGATTGGGTGATAATTCACAATTCACAATTCATAATTCACAATGAACAATGAACAATTATGGCTAGTGATTATGATTTTTGTTATTCGATGACGACTTGGTCGATATCTTCTTGGAAAGTGCGCAGCGCCGTGGCGTCGATGCTGCGGCGCTTCTTTTTGGTGAGGGGTTCGAAGGGGACGATGCGGAGCGTCCGGCCAGACAGCTTCCATTTGGCGCACACCTGGCCGTCGAGCAGGACGGTGGGGTGGATGATGCCGGTGTTGGTGACGACCTTGAAGCGGTGCGCCTCCGGCACCAGGCGGGTGCGGTCCCTATAGGCGAGGTGGAGCTGGTCGAAACCGGCCAGGAACAGGCAGTGCGGGATGTCGCCGTCCAGGCGCAGCGGGTCGATATGGAAATATTCCCTGCCGTCGCATTGGACCGAACGGAGCGGCAGCTTTTGCAGCAACGCCTCGATTGACGTGCGGCGGATGCCGGTGAAAACGACGCAGTCCTCCACCGTCGCCGGCCCGAGGTGGCGGAAATAGCGCCGGAGCAACTCCAGCCTGGCCTCGCGCTGCGGTTGCCACACGACCTCCCGGCAGGGGTGGAAGTGCTTGCCGGTGCCGGGCGCGTAGGCGACCATGCCGCGGAGGCACATCTCCTTCAATAACCCGCCCCAGCCATGGAAGACGTTTTCGAGCAGCTCGCCGTCCACGCCCCTGGCCCGGCAGCGCTCCTTCAACGCCTCGCGGTGCGTCACCCCTTCCTGAATCCAGCCGAGGATCATCCTAGTGAGGCGCGGTTTTTTGCGCGCGTCGATTCCCCAGCCGTCGTCCCATTTTTTCGGCCTGCCCAGCGCCGACAGGTAGAGACCGAGTTCGTCCTCCCGGATCAGGTGCAGCGTGCCCCGGAAGGTCCAGGTCTTGACCAGGCCCGCATTCCAGGCGTGGGGGTCGTGGTCGCTGGCGCGGAGGCGGAGCGCGTGCTTCGGATAATTGGCGAACTGGGCCTGGAGGCCGCACAGCGACGACACCGCGACCCGCCGGGGCGCGGGCGCGAGCAGGAACTGGTTGTGCAAGGACGCCAGCAGCAGGGCGCGCTTGTCGATCATCGCGGGCTCCTTTGGACAGGATGAAAGAATAATACCGGAATAACACAGTAATGGAAAGGGCGGGGGCCTGAGCAGGGGGTTATCCATGAAAACCGAACAACTGCGCCGCATGCACGAAGGCAGGGGCTTTATCGCCGCCCTCGACCAGAGCGGCGGCAGCACGCCGAAGGCGTTGGAGCAGTACGGCATCGGCCGCGACGCCTATTACGACGAAGACACCATGTACGATCTCGTCCACGCCATGCGCACCCGCATCATGACCAGTCCCGCCTTTACCGCCGACTTCATTCTCGGCGTCATCCTGTTCGAAAACACCATGTACCGCACGGTCGAAGGCGAACTGACGCCGCATTACCTGTGGAAGAAAAAGGGCATCGTGCCGTTCCTCAAGGTCGACGCCGGGCTCGGGGACATCGACGACGGCGTGCAGGTGATGAAGCCGATTCCGTCCCTGGGCGAGACGCTGGAGGAGGCGGTCGCGCGCGGCATCTTCGGGACCAAGATGCGGTCGGTCATCCATGCCGCGTCCGAAGGGGCCATCGCCCGGGTGGTGGAGCAGCAGTTCGAAGTGGCGGAGACGATAATCCGCGCCGGGCTGGTGCCGATTATCGAACCAGAAGTCGACATCACCATCCCCGACAAGGAGGAGGCCGAAACGATCCTGAAGCACCAGCTCCGCAAAGGCCTGTACCGCCTCGGGCCGGCGGACCACGTCATGCTCAAGTTGTCCCTGCCCACGCGGGACAACTTCTACCACGATCTCCTGGACGACTCCCGGGTGGTGCGCATCGTCGCCCTGTCGGGCGGATACTCGCGGGCCGAAGCCGACGCCAGGCTCGCCCGCAACACGGGGATAATCGCCAGCTTTTCGCGGGCCCTGGTCGAAGGCCTCCACGCCGATATGTCGGACAGCGAATTCGCGGAAGTCCTGTCCCGCTCCATCCGGGAAATCTACCATGCGTCCATCACCTGAAGGACCGGGGGATTTGGTCGGATGGACGACGGTACGGTGGGCGTTGCCGGGCGGCGGCGCATTCGGGCGGCTGCCGGCAAGAAATCCGGTGGCGGTGGACTTCGCTCAACGGCGGCAATGACAACACGTTAAATAAACGCGATCGACGAACCGGCAAAAATTGTGGCACCGCTTCATTTCGCGTTACGTGTGACCCAGCCTCAAACCGACACAAACTTTCATGGTCCAAATCGACGTTTGGAACCGAGGCAGGGATGGAAACGTTCGATGCGGTCGGCCGGCACGCGGCAGCCGTACCATTATGGAGACGGGTATGTCATTCAAAAGGAAAATTTACGCCATGGTCATGGTCCTGCTGGCCCTCGCCGTCGTGATCAGCGTGACCGGGCTGCGGGCGCTCAGGAACATCGAGGCAGGCATGGGCACCACGGTCGCCCTGAACGACAATGTGTCGCGTTTGAAAGACCTGAAGTCGGGCATGCAGGACGTGCTTATCGGCGTGCGGGAGATCGTCCTCTCGCCCGAACCGGGCGGCAACCCGGGGGAACGCGATCGGCTGGACGTGAACGTCGCGTTTGTCGATTCCTCCCTCGCCACAATAGCGGTCGGGCCGGCGTCGTCGTCGCAGTGGACGGCGCTGATCGCCGAGTGGGACAAGCACAAGGGCATTGTCGGCCGCATCATCAACGCGAGCATGAACAACGATCACGAACAGGCCTTCCATATCCTCGTCACCGAGTGCAACCCCACCCGCGTCGAGGAATCGCGCCTTATCGCCGAGGTCGTGGCGAACGAGGAAGCGTCGGCCCAGAACGCGGTGGCGACGGCGAGAACCGGATCGGAACGCTCCTGGTGGACGATGATCGTCACCTGCGCCGTGGCCATTGCCCTCGGCGCCATCCTGTCGGTGCTGCTTGTTTCAAACATCTCGAAAACCCTGACGCGCTCGATTGAGGCGCTCAGGGCCAGGTCGGAGGACGTCAGCCGCATCGCCACGCAACTGGCGGGCGGGTCGTCCACCCTGGCCGACGGCGCGACGCAGCAGGCGTCGTCCCTAGAGGAGACGTCGTCCGCGCTGGAGGAGATGGCCTCCGTCACCCGCCAGAACGCGGACAATGCCGATCAGACGCGCGAGACGACCGACCACACCCTCAACCTTATCGACCAGGGGACGGAGACGGTCGACAGCGTCATCAACGCCATGACGGAAATCAACCAGTCGTCCGAACAGATCAACGAGATTATCAAGACGATCGAGGAAATCGCTTTCCAGACAAACCTGCTGGCCCTGAACGCCGCCGTCGAGGCGGCCCGCGCCGGCGAGGCGGGCAAGGGCTTCGCCGTCGTGGCCGACGAAGTGCGGAACCTGGCGATCCGGTCGTCCGAAGCGGCCAAAACGACGTCGGAACTGATCCAGGGAACGGTGGAACGGGTCAGGAACGGTTCGGCCCAGGTGCAGGAGCTGGCGTCCAGCTTCAACCAGATCAACGAGGAATCGCAAAACGTCGGGCAACTGGTGGAAAACATCTCCACCGCCACCCGCGAGCAGGCGACCGGCGTCGACCAGGTCAATGTGGCTGTCGCGCAGATGGACAAGGTGACCCAGAACAATGCGGCGACGGCGGAGGAGTCGGCGGCAGCCGCATCGGAACTGTCGGAACAATCGGAACAGTTGAATACCCTGGTCGGCAACCTGGCCGCAGTCGTCTACGGCCGGAAAGGGAACCGCCCGGCGCGGCCGGTCGACGACACCCATGTCGAGGCAACCATCGCGCCCCGCCAGCCGGAGCGCAGCGAACCGGGCGGGTTGTTCTCGCGCGGCCTCAGGCAACTCGGCGCGCCGACGTCGACGACCGATCCGTCGGGCGGGATGTTTACCCCAGTGTGAGCGTTCCCCCCATAGCGAGCCGCGTCCCCTGCCTGGCGGGGTACGCGGTTTTGATTGGAATGCGCCCACGCCTTTACTCGAACGCGATGAACTTGTCCTTCGAGACATGGCACACCGGGCAACGGTCTTCGTGGTACTCCCCGACGTGGGTAAAGCCGCAGACAGGACAGATATGGACGGGCTGGTCGGCGATAGGCATGTCTTCGCCTTTGAGAGCGTGCTCGCGGGCCTCTTCGAACAGGCCGACGTGAATCTTTTCCGCTTCCAGCGCGTAGTGGAACGAGCGCTCGGCCTCCTTCTCGTTTTGAAAGACGGCGGTGTTCATATAGACGGGATACATCTGCTCGACTTCGCCGCGCTCGCCGTCGATGGCCCAGACCAGGTTTTCAGCCACCGACTTGAGGCCGAACTCGCCGCCCGCGTCCACCTTGTAGCCGCCGGTGTTGTCCTTGAGGGCGGCGAAGTGATTGCGGGAATGCACATACTCCGCGTGGGCGATAGCCTTGTAGAGACGGCCGAGATTGGGAAACCCTTCCTTTTCGGCATGCTCGCCCCAAATCAGGTAGCGCATGTGGGCCATGGATTCGCCGCCGAAAGCGCTGCGGAGAAAATCCGCGGTCATCCCATTATCGATTGCCATAGATTAGCTCCTTCCGAACAACCCCCTCGCCATATTTGTAGCATATGATGTCGTGCCGCGTCAACTATAAGTCGTGATGATTGCCTTAATCCGTTAACAACGTCGGCAGACCCGGCA
>JAJQBO010000125.1 GCA_021203245.1 Planctomycetaceae bacterium | reverse complement strand
GTTTTTGAGGAACGTCGCGAAAATTCCGAAAAAACGCTCTGGTAAGGGTCATTAGCAGATGAATACAAATGAAGAATTCCTGAGGCACATCGACAGCCTCCACCGCGAAAAGGGCATCGACCGCGAGCAGTTGATCGAGAGCATCGAAACGGCGCTCGTCTCGGCCGCCCGCAAGCGCTACCCCAATATCGAAGAACTCCGCGTCCGCATCGACCGCGAAACCGGCGTCATCCGTCTCATGGACGGCGACATCCCCTTTGACGAAATGGACCCCGCCGCCTTCGGGCGCATCGCGGCCCAGACCGCCCGCCAGGTGATGATTCAGCGCATCCGCGAAGCCGAATCCGACGTGGTCTACGAGGAATTCATCGCCCGCGTCGGCACTATCGTCAACGGCGTCATCCAGCGGGTTGAACGCGGCACCGTCATCTGCAACATCGGCAAGTCCGACGGCATCCTGCCCCGCCAGGAGCAGATTCCGTCCGAAAACTACCGCCCCAACGAGCGCATCCGCGCCTACGTGACCCAGGTGCGCAAAAAAGGCAACAAGGTCATCATCATTCTCTCCCGCACGCACCCGGACCTGGTGCGTGAGCTGTTCGAACTCGAGGTGCCGGAAATCTACGAGCGCATCGTCGAGATCAAGGGCCTGGTCCGCGAACCCGGCTACCGCACCAAGATAGCCGTGACTTCGTCCGACAGCCGCGTCGACGCCGTCGGCGCCTGCGTCGGCGTCCGGGGCAGCCGCATCAGGAACATCGTCGAGGAATTGGGCGGCGAAAAAATCGACATCGTCCGCTGGAACGAGTCGCCGGAAATGTTTATCCGTAACGCCCTGTCGCCGTCGGAAATCGATCATATCGAATTCGACCGGAACAACCAGCGCGCCCGGGTCATCGTGCCGGACGACCAGTTGTCCCTGGCCATCGGCCGCAAGGGCCAGAGTGTGCGCCTCTCCAGCCGCCTGACCGGCTGGAACCTGGACATCATGACCGTCAATCAGCACAGCCAGTGGCGCGAAAAGGGCCGGCAGGAAATCGCCTCCCTCCCCGGCGTCGGCGAAGCGACGATCAACAACATGTTTATCGCCGGCTTCGAGTCGTTCCGCGACATCATGGAGCTGGGCATCGAGCGGCTCATGGAGATCAAGGGTATCGGCGAGAAAAAGGCACAGGAAATCTACAACTTCGCGGTGGAAGGCTACCGCAAACGCATCGAGCAGGATACCAAGGAATTGACCGAGGCCAAAGACAAGAAACCCGCCGAAGCGGCGGGGGTGGTGGAAGGGGAGTAGGCTGCAAGGGAACGCGCGAGCCTCCTCCCGAAAAAGTCGCGATGGATTGGTACAATTACTGCTTGCGGCATAGTTAGGAAATAGTAGATGCGGTTACACGAACTGGCGAAAAAACACGGCTATAATCAACAGGACCTTCTCACCGCCGTGCAGAAGCAGGGCTTCGACGTCAAGGATACCCTGACCGTCGTCGAGGACGACGTGGAAAAATGGGTCGCCGAAAAAGCGGTCGACGGCTGGATTCCGCCGCCGCCCGCCAAGAAAAAGGCGGCGAAGAAGAAGGTCATGGTCGTGCCGCCCGTGGCGGAAGCGCCGGCCGAAGCCGATGCCGCCGCGCCGGCCGCAGCCGAAGCGGAAGCGCCGGCCGAGACCGCGCCCGCACCTGTCGCTGAACGCAAGAAAACCGTCCGCGACCAGCCCGCGCCGGAACCGGCCCCCGAACCGGAAGCCGAAGCCGCGCCGCAGAGCGCGCCCACGCCCGAAGCCGGCCGCGAAGAGGCGCCGGTCCGGGCCGAGGCCCCCGCCGCTCCCCAACCGGCCCGGCCCGAGCCGGAAGCGGCCGCGCCGGCCGCCCCGGAAAGCCCAGCCGCGCCGGAACCGGTCAAGGAAGCGCCGCCGCCCGTCGTGGTCAAACGCATTAACAAGCCGGTCAAAGGCTCCGCCGCTGTCGGGCAGGCCTCGCCGGAGATGATTGCCCAATTGAAGCGCCAGGCCGCCGCGGCCGCCAAGGGCGAGGATGAAAGGCGCACCAAGCGGCGCCCGGTCCGTTCCGCCGCCCCGGCAGCCCGTGGTCCGGCCAAGGTCGAGCCGGTCATGCCCGACACCGACCTGTCGACCAAGCCCGCCCTCAAGCGCCCGAAAACCAAGGGCAGGCCCACGGCGGACGAAGAGCGCGAAGCGGCCGAGAAGAAGGTCCGCCAGGTCAAGAAGACGCGCGGCCGAGGCGGCGAAGAGGATTGGGGCATCGACGACGAGCCCGATTTTGTCGACGCGCCCGAAGAGGCGGTCGTCGAGGAGGTCGCGCCCGACCAGATCGATCAGTCGCTTCTCGCGACGGCGAGCGAAGAGGATCGCGGCGGCGCCGGCTTCAAGCACAAGCGCGCCGACTTCAAGTCGAAACGTATCCAGCACGAACTGCCGGCCTCCTTTGCCGAAATCGACAACGAGTTCACCCGCTCCATCGCCGGCGGCGGTCGCCGTCGCGGCAACCGCAAGAATCAGCGCCGGGTCGTCGGCCGCCGGGGCCGGACGCGCCGTTTTACCCAGCCCATCCCCCGCGCGGCGGATCAGGAAGCGGTGGTGCGCCTCGGCATGACGGTACGGGACATCTCCATCGCCCTCGGCGTCAAGCTGCAGGAGATCGTCGGCTACATGCTTGGCCAGGGCCAGATGGTCCAGGTCAACGACATCCTGTCCGAGGATTACATCACCCTTATCGCCGATCACTTCAAGATTCCGCTGAAGTGGGAGTCGGACGAGGATCTCGAGGAAGAACTGGCGCAGGAAGCGCAGCAGCAGGCCGAAGTGACGGACGAGTCCGAACTGGTCGAGCGTCCGCCCGTCGTCACCTTCATGGGCCACGTCGACCACGGCAAGACGAGTCTCCTGGACGCGATTCGCAACACCCGCGTCGTCGACGGCGAGCACGGCGGCATCACCCAGCATATCGGCGCCTACTCGGTGCTGCGGAACGGCAAGCGGGTCACCTTCCTGGATACCCCCGGCCACGAGGCGTTTTCGGCCATGCGCGCCCGCGGCGCGAACCTCACGGACATCGCCGTCCTGGTGGTCGCAGCCGACGACGGCGTCATGCCCCAGACCGAAGAAGCGGCTGCCCACGCCAAGAACGCGGGCGTGCCGATCGTCGTCGCCATCAACAAGTGCGACCTGCCGTCGGCCAATCCCGACCGCGTGCGCCAGGAGCTGGCCAACCGCCTCGGCCTCCTCCCCGAAGAATGGGGCGGCCAGGTGGGCATGGTCGAAGTGTCTGCCCACACCAAGGAAGGCATGAACGAACTGGTCGAACGCGTGCTGCTCGAAGCCGAAGTGCTCGAACTCCGCGCCAACCCGACCCGTCCGGCCACCGGTTTCGTGGTCGAGGCGAAGATGGCCGAAGGCCAGGGCGTGGTTGCGACGCTGCTCGTCACCGACGGCACCCTGCACAACGGCGACGTCATCCTTTCGTCGAACGGCTACGGCAAGATTCGCTTCATGTATGACGAATTCGGCCGTCCCATCGAGTCCGCCGATCCCGGCACGCCGGTGCGGATGTCCGGCCTCTCGGCCGTTCCGGAAGCGGGCGACAAGTTCTTTATCCTGTCGGACCTCCTCAAGGCCCGCGCCATCGCCGAACAGCGCGAGCGCGAGTCGAGGCAGGCCGCGATGGCGCGGCGGCAGCACGTCACCCTGGAAAACCTCACCAGCCACCTGGCCGGTTCCGGGATGCGCGAACTGTCGGTCATCATCAAGGCGGACGTGGTCGGCTCGCTGGAAGTCATCGAAAAGACGCTCCGCGACATGGCGACGGACGAGGTCGGGGTTTCCATCATCCACTCGGCCATCGGCGGCATCAACCACGCCGACGTCATCCTCGCCGACGCGTCGGACGCCATCATCCTCGGCTTCCACGTCGGCGTCGAAGGCAATGCCCGCAACACCGCGTCGAGCCTGGGCGTGCAGATCAAGACCTATCACATCATCTACCGGATGATCGAGGACATGCGCGCCGCCCTGGAAGGCCTGTTGCCGCCCGAGGAACGGGAAATCGTCCAGGGCCATGTGGAAATCCGCCAGGTGTTCCGCTCGTCCAAGGTCGGCGCCATCGCCGGCTGCTACGTGGTGGACGGGCAGATTCAGCGCACCAACCGGATTCGCCTGTACCGCTCCAACGTCGTCATCTACGACGGCACCATCGCCAGCCTCAAGCGCGTGAAGGACGACGCCCGAGAGGTCAAGGCCGGCTTCGAGTGCGGCATCAAAATAGCCAACTACGACGCCATCGAGGAAGGCGACATGATCGAAGCCTATTCCATCGAAGAAGTCGCCCGCAAGCTGTAACCAGGCGGCCGACGGATAGTTATAACTCATCGAACGGCTGGCTTGCATTCAGGCCGGCCGTTTTTTCGTGGAGGACGCGGCATGCGGATGGGTTTTATGCGGGTCGACCTGCTCCTGCCCGGCTCCCACAGCCTGAAGGAAAAGCGCCGTCCGCTCCGCAGCCTTATGGAAAAACTCCGCAACCGCTTCCACGTGTCGGTCGCGGAGGTGGACCTGCAGGACCTGCACGGGCGCGCGGTCGTCGGCGTGGCCTTTGTCGCCTCCGACGGCGGCGTCCTGGCGCGGGAAATGCAGGACGTGAAGGAATTCATTTACAACAACCCCGAGTTCCAGGTTCTGGACATCGCCGACCGGACGCTCGGGTGGAGAGAAGATTAGGAGAGCCGCCATGCCGTCACGAAGACAGGAACGGGTGGGAAAACGCATCGTGCAGGAATTGACCGACGCCTTCCGCAACCTCAAACACGTCGACCTCGGCTTTATCACCGTCACCCGCACCGAAGTGTCGCCCGACCTCCGTCACGCCAAGGTGTTTGTCTCCGTGTTCGGGGATGATAAACAGCAGGAGCGCTCGCTCACCCTCCTCCGGCGGAACGCCTCGAAGCTGAAGGGCATCATCGGCAGGCCCCTCGGCACCAAGGTGGTGCCGACCCTGCATTTCGAATTCGACGAAAGCATTGCCACCGCCGACGAAATGAGCCGCCTCATCCGCGACGCCCGCTCCACCGACGCCCACCCGGAGCCGCTGACCGAAGAGGAGATTGCCGAACTGGCCGCCGCCCAATCGGGACCGAAACGGCCCGAACGGACCGGCCTGGACGTGTTCGAGACAGCCATGCAGGACGTCGACGCCGAACTCTACGGCGAGGACGACGACGACGAAACGCTGGAGGACGACCCTGCCTGGCGCCCCATCAACCTGGACGAACTCCCCGACGACGACGAGTAGCCGATGGCGTACGACTGGAAAAAACAGGACAGGGACCTCTACCTGCCGAAGGGCGAACCGGTGCTGGTCGATGTCCCGCCGCTTCGATACTTCAAGGTCTCGGGCCAGGGCGCGCCCGAGGACGCGGCCTACCAGGACGCCGTCGCCATGCTCTATGCCGTCTCCTATACCCTGAAAATGTGGACGAAGAAAAATCCGCCGCCGCCGGGCTGGTACGATTTCGCCGTGTTCCCGCTCGAAACGGCGTGGCAGTGCCCGGACGGGTTCGAGGCGAGGAGCGGCTTTATCTTTGACGCCATGATTCGCCAGCCCGATTTCCTCACCCCCGAACTGGAGGACGAGGTCGTGGCGGCGGCGCACACGAAAAAGCCCGACCTGCCGTGGCGTCGGCTTGAGTCGCTCGAGCAGGCCGAAGGCCGGTGCGTGCAGATGCTCCACCTCGGACCGTACGCAGAGGAAGACCGCTCCTTTGCGGTCATGGACCGCTTCTGCCTGCACCGGAATCTGCTGCGCCGGGGCAACGGCCACAAGGAAATCTACCTGAACGACCCCCGCACCGCTCCGGAAAACCTGAAAACCGTGCTCCGCTATTGGGTCAAGAGCGCGGCAGAAGCGAAGCCGGTCCGGAAGATGATACGGGGGCGGCATGGCTGACGTCGTCTATCTCATCCGCCACGCCGCGCCGCCGCAACATCGGCGCAACCGCTTCTGGGGCAGGGGCGATCCGGGCGTCGACGCGGCAAGCCTGGCCGAGGTCCGGACCCTGCCGCCCCTCGCCTGGGAGAGGCCGACCCTCGTCCTTTCCAGCCCGCTCGACCGCGCCGTCCAGACGGCGACCGCATTCGCCGCCGCTTTCTCCCTCGACGTCCGCCGGGAAGACGATCTCGCCGAGGCCGATTTCGGCCGCTTCGACGGGCTGACCTTTGCCGAAATCGAACAGCGGTTTCCCGAAGACGCTTCCCGCTGGATGCGGGAGGGCGACGACTTCACCTTTCCCGGCGGCGAATCGGTTGCCGGATTTTTGGCCCGCACCGAACAGGCGTGGAGGCGGATAACCGCGCTGCCGGACGAGGCGGTGGCCGTCGTCTCGCACGGGGGCGTCCTCGCCGGTTGGCTCTGCCTATTCCTCGGCATGGACTTTTCGCACCGCTTCGCCTTCCGCCCCGTTTGCGCCGCCTTGAGCGGATTCCTCCGCAAGCGGGACGGCTCGGGCTGGGAGATGGTTTTTTTCAACAACAAGGCGTGAAATCATGTACGAACCCCGCGTCATTCTCGTCACCGGCGGTTGCCGCAGCGGCAAAAGCTCGTTTGCCTTGCACCTGGCAGACACGGCCGGGGGCGTTTTCCTCGCCACCAGCCCGGTCCTGGACGACGAAACGGCCGACCGGGTGCGCCGCCACCAGGAGGAACGCTCCGGCCGCGGCTGGGAGACGGTGGAGGAGGAGACCGCCGTCGCCGAAGCGCTCCGCCAGTGCCCGGACGACGCGGTGGTGCTGCTGGACTGTCTCACCCTGTGGGTGAACAACCTCGTCTTCGAGGCCGAGCAGTCGGGCGAACTGCCGGACGAGGACTATATGGCGGCGCGGGCGGAGGAGCTGGCGTCTGCCGCCCGCTCCCGCAGCGGCAAAACCATTATGGTGACAAACGAGGTGGGGATGGGCATCGTGCCCGACAACCCCATGGCGCGGCGTTTCCGCGATCTCGCCGGCCGGGCCAACCAGACCATGGCGGCGCAGGCGGACGCGGTGTATCTGCTGGTTTCTGGATTACCGGTGAGGATAAAATGATGGAACTGCTTGAACAGACCGTGGCGGCAGTCCGGCCGCTGGACGAGGCGGCGATGCGCGAGGCCGAGGCCCGGGTGCGGAACCTGACCATGCCCGATTGGGCGCTCGGCCGCCTGTGCGACCTGGCCGTGCAGTTGTCAGGCATCAGCGGCATCGTGCCTGCGCCAATCGCCCGGCGGGTCATTGTCGTCATGGCGGGCGACCACGGCGTCGTCGCGGAAGGGGTGGCGAGGCACAAGCAGGAGGTGACCCAGCAGATGGTCGCCAACATGACGAACGGCGGCGCGGGCGTCAACGTTCTCGGCCGCATGAACGGCGCAACCGTGCTCCTGGCCGACCTCGGTATTGCGGCCCGGGACGAATCGCTGGTCACGGGCGGCAAGCTGCTCGACTACTCGGTCGGCAAGGGGACCGCCAACCTGGCCAAAGGACCGGCCATGAGCCGCGAGGACGCGGTCCGTTCGCTCGAAAACGGCATTCGCATCGCCGGATCGCTGGCGGGCGACTACGACGTTTTCGGTACCGGCGAAATGGGCATCGGCAACACCACGCCCGCCACCGCCATCGCGGCCTGCCTTTTGAAAACTTCCCCGGACGCCTTGACAGGACCGGGAGCCGGTCTCACGCCCGAGGCGGTTCACCACAAGATTGGCGTCATCAAAACGGCCCTTGCCGTCAACCAGCCCGACCCGAACGACGCCATCGACGTTCTCGCCAAGGTCGGCGGCTATGAAATCGGCGGCATTGCCGGCCTTATCCTCGGCGCGGCGGCGGCCCGGAAGCCGGTCCTGGTGGACGGCTTCATCTCCACCGCCGGCGCGATGCTGGCGCGGGTGTTGTGTCCGGAAACCGTCAACTACGCCATCCTCGCCCACGGCAGCGCCGAACCCGGCCACTACGTCATGTGCGACTGGCTCGGGCAAAAGCCGCTTCTGGATCTCGGCATGCGCCTGGGCGAAGGCACCGGCGTCGCCATGGGCCTGAACATCATCGAAGCCTCGCACCGCATGCTGACCGAGATGGCGACCTTCGACAGCGCCGGCGTCGACGCGCGCCACCCCGGTGCGTGACGCCATGAAACGATTCGCCGCCGCGTGGCGCTTCCTCACCGTCTTCCCCTTTCCGTTGCCGGCCGGCGACGACGAAGGGGAGTGTCTGCGCCGCTCGCCCGCGATGTTTCCGCTGGTGGGGCTGGTCCTCGGGCTGATTGCCGCCGCCGCGGCGTGGCTGCTCCGGAGCGTCTTTCCGCCATTTCCCGCCGCCGCCCTGGTGACGGTGGTCCTCGCCATGTACTCGGTTGGCTTGCACCTGGACGGCGTCTGCGATTGCGGCGACGCTCTGATGACACCGGGCCGGAGCCGGGACGATGCGCTGGCGATCATGAAAGACAGCCGCATCGGCGCGCACGGGGCGGTTGCCCTGGTGCTGCTCCTTCTCGTCAAATTCGCCGCGTTGGCAAGTTGCCCGAACCTCGCGCTTGCCGCCCTGGCGGTGCCGGTGGGCGGGCGAGGGGCAGTGCTTCTCCCCATGGTCATCCTCCCGTATGTGCGGGAAAAGGGGCTGGGCAGATTGTTCGACGCAGGGCCGGGGACTCTCATCTTTGGCGCAGCCATGACCGCCGCCGTTCTTGTCCTCGCGATGGGCTGCCTGTTCTGGGCCGGTCTGATTCTCTGGGCTGTGGTCGGCCTCGGTTGGGTGGCGTTTCTTCGCCATCGCCTCGGTGGCGCAACCGGCGACGGCTACGGCGCGGCGTGTGAAATCGGCGAAACAGCAACCGCCTTGGCGGTTTGCATGACATGGTGACGGAGCGGCATGGACGACGCTATTACCCACACACTACAGGATGGCTACCACGTTTACCAAGTCGGCGGCGACGTCGACTTTTATGATATTTTCACACGCTTCCGGAACGGGTCGCTTAAAGGCAAGCGCCTCGCCAACGCGGCGTGCGAGCGCGACGTCTACCTGCTCGAAGACGGCGGGCGGCGCTTTGTCCTCAAGTGGGATCACGGCGGCTGGGGCTTTGGCGGCGAAGGACGGCTGGAGCGGTTTTTCTGGCGCGTGGTGCGCGGGCCGTATTATTCGCGGCTATTGCGTCGCGTCGACCGCGCCTGGAAGAACGGCTGCCATGCCATGCAGCGCGTCTTTATGGTTGCTGAGCGGCGCACCCTTCACTACCCGCATGAGGCGGCGGTGCTGCTCGAATATATCGAGGGTCATGAAATCGGCGCAGACTGGCCGCGATACACCGACGGCGTGACGGCCTGCATCCAAAGCTTGCACGCAAACCGCCTCGCCGTCTGCGACGTCAACGAACACAACTTCCTCGTCACCCCGGACGGCATCCGCGCCATCGACCTCGTTTGCCGCGGCAACCCCCGCCTCGACAGGATGAAGGATGTCGTCCGCGCCAAACGCATCTTCAATATCGACCTGCCGGTGCGGGGCGTCCTCGACACGCTGGTCCACCGGGGGCTGACCCTGTTCCAGGATATCCGCTCACGCCACGTCGCCCGCAAGCGCGCCCGCCGGGAACTCTCCCGCGACAAGAATTTCAGGAGCGGAAAGTAGCCATATCGTAAAAGGCGCGGAACGCCTTGGCCGAATAGACCGCGTCGTCCACGTGGCCGAGTTCCCGTATCGAATGCATCGCCAGCAGGGGCGCTCCCACGTCGACGGTGGCAATGCCGGTGCGTCTGGACATGGCCGGTCCGATGGTGGAGCCGCCGGCGATGTCGGAACGGTTGACAAAGCGCTGCAGCGGGACGCCCGCCTCGTCGCACACCTGGGCGAACCAGGCCGCCGTCACGCCGGTGGTGGCGTATTTCTGCGCTGCCGAATATTTGATGACCGGGCCGCCGCCGAGGACGGGGCGGTTGGTCGGGTCGTGTTTGTCCGGATGGTTCGGATGGACGGCGTGGGCGGCGTCGGCGGAAATGGCGGCCGAATTGGCGCAGGCCTGGAGATAGGCGGATTCGTCGCCGCCGAGCGCCCGCACCAGCCGCATCAGCACGCCGCCGAGGAAATCCGAATCCGCGCCCGGCGCGGTGGCGCTGCCCACCTCCTCGTTGTCGAAGAACGCCGCCACCTTCGTCGCCGCCGAGCCGGAGTGGATGATGCCGTCCAGGGCGGCGAAGACCATGGTCAGGTTGTCCTGGCGCGACGCCGACAGGAGGTCGCCCATGCGGCAGCCCGGCGCGGCTTCGTAGAGGAACGCGTCGTAATCGACCAGCGCCTCCGGCCCGCTATTCACCTCGGCGGCGATGGCGCTGGCAAGCCACCCGCCCGGATCGTCCACTCCCTTGGCGCGCCCGATCAGCGGCAGCATGTCCACCTGTTTGTTGTAGGCATAGCCGTCGTTGGCGCCGCGGTTCAGGTGGATGGCAAGGTTCGGAATAACGGCGACGGGACGGCCGCAGTCGAACAGCCTTTCCTCCAGCCAGTCGCCCTTCCTTATCACCGCCCGGCCCGCCACAGACAGCGGCCGGTCGAGCCAGGTGGAGAGGATGGCCCCGCCGTAGGCCTCGGTGTTCAGCTTGATATAGCCGTCGGCCGTGATGATGCACGGCCCCGGCTTGGCCGTAAAGGTCGGCGAATCGGTGTGCGCGCCGATGATGCGGAAGCCGTCGTCGGCAGGGTCGCCTCTGCCGATGGCAAAGGCGATGACGGCGGACCGGTTGCGGACGAGAAAATACCTGCCGCCCTTTTCCAGCCGCCAGGCTTCGCCCTCGCGCACCTGCGTGAAGCCGGCCGCCTCGAGGCGGGCAGCGACGTTCGCGGTGGCGTGAAATGGCGTGACGCTCCGGTTGCAGAAATCCAACAGACTGTCGGCGAACGCTTCGCGGTGCATGGGTGCGTCTCCTCCCGCATCTTAGGCGCTTTGCTGTGCCTTATCCAATTTTTCCCGCCACATCTCCGCCAGTTCCCCGAACTGCTCCAGGGCCTTGTGTCCGTCCTTGGTCAGGCCGTACTTGGCCACGCCGAGGCGTTCGAACCAGCCGTAATGGTTGGCTCGGAGGATTTCGCCCGCTTTCTTGGAAATCCCCAGCGCGGTCAATTCCCGTGGCGCAGCCACGCCGAGCCGCTCGAGCCCGGCCGCGACGGCGAGGGCTGATTCGCGGTAGGCGGTCATGAGCGGACGGCCGACCGAGCCGCCCATGTTGCAGTCGAGGCTGCGGCCGTCCATCTCCCGCAGAAGGCGTCCTGTCGGCGCGGCCTGGGTGCGGCGTGCCGATTTCATCGGGTGGAACGCCACCTCGACAAGCGGCGTGGGCGCGTCCATATAGACGAGGATAAGACCGACCTCGAGCCGTTTCAGGAGCCGTTCCAGTCCGCGCCAGCGTTTGTCCCGCGTCTTCGGCGACGGCACGGCGGCGTAGACCGCCGCCCGCATCTGTTGCCGCTTCACCACCTGCAGCAGCAGGTCGATATTTATGGCGCGCTTCAGTTCGATAACGACGAGTTCGTCGCCACGGCGGGCGACGACGTCGCAGTCGTTCACTTCGGACCTGACCTCGTAGCCGTCCCGCTCCAGCCATTTCTTGAGCGGCGGATAGAGATCGGCTTCGCGTTTCGCACCCGCCATCAATCCTCCCCCCGTTCGCGGCCGTCGGCCATCCGCACCAGCTTCGGGTCGAAGCGGGCGACGATGTCGACCAGGTCGGCCTGCTGGCGCATGACCGATTCGATATCCTTGTATGCCATCGGGCACTCGTCGACGCCGGCGGAAAGCAGGGTGACGCCGCGTTCCTTCAGAAAATCCTTCATGCCCCTGGCGGTGAAGGCGGCGCGGGCGACATTGCGGCTCATGCGCCTGCCCGCCCCGTGCGAGGCGGACTGGAGCGAGGCGGCTTCGCCCCGGCCGCGCACCACAAACCCGGGCGTCGCCATCGACCCGGGGATGACGCCCAGCACGCCCGCGCCCGCCGGCGTCGCGCCTTTCCTGTGGACAACCACGTCGCGGCCGTCGTGCACTTCCCGCCAGGCGAAGTTGTGGTGGTTTTCGACATCGGCGATGACCTCGGCCGCGAGATGCCGCGCCACCTGGCGGTGAATTATCTGATGATTGGCGGCGGCGTAGCGGCCGAGGAGCTCCATCGCGGCCCAGTATTCCTGCCCTTCGTGCGAGTCAAGGTCGAACCAGGCGAGGGTGGACAGGTGTTTCGGCAGGTCGGGACGGCGCTTTGCCGCCAATTTGGAATAATGCTGCGCGACAGAGCCGCCGACGCCGCGCGACCCCGAATGCGACAACAGGGCCAGATAGGTTCCTGCGGCGAGGTCGCCGGTGTGGCGGCCGGCGCGGGACGGGTCGCTCCACAGCGTCGCCGGCTGCGGCAGGGTGAGGAGGCCGAATTCGACAAAATGGTTGCCCGAGCCGGACGTGCCCAACTGATCCCACGCTTTCGATTTATTGGCGCGGGTAATGGGGGAGACGTTCCAATCCTCGTCCATGACCGGGTGGCTGTGGCGGTTTTTGACCTTCGCGCCGAGGCCGAAGTGGGTCTCCCGGAGGAGGGCGTTTTTCAGCCGGTCGGGCTGGCTCGTGAAGGTTGCCGGCGGCAGGTCGAGGACGCTCAGCTTCATCCGGCAGGCGATATCCATGCCGACCGCATAAGGGATGACGGCATTGTCTGTCGCGAGGACGCCGCCGATGGGCAGGCCGTAGCCCATATGGGCGTCGGGCATGAGCGCGGCCGCGACCGAGACGGGCAGCGCGCAGGCGTTGTCCATCTGTTCGAGTGCGGTTTTTTCGATATCCTCGCCCCAGCGGGCATATGCGATTGGCATCCGGTTTTCCTTTGTGCGACTCCTTTATTGATACCGATTCGGGTGGGGGGTGTCGACCTTATTTCCGGAATGAGTTGTAACGGGAAAGTCTTTCCGCTATCCATTTACCCGAAGATTCCCACAACGTCACCCCGGCCGAACCGCCCGTTTTTCGCCCTGATGGATGTATGCACGCCGGGGTGACGATGGAGGAGGATGAGACCTCTGTGGCAAACTAGCCGCACGTGAAATACTAGCGCCGGGACTTGAGTGAGAGCGAAATGCGCCGTCGCTCGAGATCGACCTCGAGCACCCGCGCCTTGACCTTCTGCCCGACCTTGACCACGTCGGCCGGGTTTTTGACATAGACGTCGGCCAGCTGGCTGACGTGGGCAAGGCCGTCCTGGTGGACGCCGACGTCGATAAACGCGCCGAAATTGGTGACGTTCGTGACGATGCCGGGCAGTTCCATGCCGGGCTGAACGTCCTTGAGTTCGTGCACGCCGTCGGCGAAGGAAAAGACCTCGAACCCGGCGCGCGGGTCGCGGCCCGGCTTGGCCAGTTCGGCCAGGATGTCCGAAATGGTGGGCAGGCCGACGTCGCCGCCCACGTAATCCTGCGGCTTGATGCGGCCGCGAAGTCCGCCGTCCCGCATGAGGTCGGCGACGCCGCAGCCGAGATCCGACGCCATCTGCGCCACCAGCTTGTAGCGCTCGGGGTGGACGGCGCTGGCGTCGAGGGGGTTTTTGCCGCCGGAAATGCGCAGGAATCCGGCGCACTGCTCGAACGCTTTCGGGCCGAGGCGAGCGACTTTTTTCAGCTCGGTACGCGCGGTGAACGGCCCGTTTTCGTCGCGGTATTTGACGATGTTCCTGGCCAGCGTGTTGTTCAGGCCGGAGACGTACGACAACAGCGGCGCTGAGGCGGCGTTCACCTCGACGCCGACGGCGTTGACGCAATGCACCACCATGTCGTCGAGGGCCTGCTTGAGCAGCTTCTGATCGACGTCGTGCTGGTACTGGCCGACGCCGATGGCCTTGGGGTCGATTTTTACCAACTCGGCCAGCGGGTCCATCAGCCGGCGGGCGATGGAGACGGCCCCACGGACGGTGACGTCCTTGTCGGGGAATTCCTCGCGGGCGATTTCGGAAGCGGAATAGACGGACGCCCCGGACTCGTTCACCACCACGACGGCGACAGTGGGCGGCAGATTCAACTCGCGGATAAAGGCTTCGGTCTCGCGGGAGGCGGTGCCGTTCCCGATGGCGATGGCTTCGACAAAATACTTTTCGCACAGGGCGCGGACCGTGGTGGCGGCTTCCTCCTTCTTCTGCCCGCCGGTGGTGGGGAAGATGACGGTGTCGTAGAGAAGCTTGCCCTGGCTGTCGAGAACGACCGTCTTGCAGCCGGTGCGGAAGCCCGGGTCGAGGCCGAGGGTGATTTTTCGCCCGAGTGGCGGGGCGAGCAGGAGTTCGCCGAGGTTTTGCGCAAAGACGTGGATCGCTTCCTCGTCGGCGAGGCGCTTCGCTTCGGCGCGCGTCTCGTTTTCCAGGGACGGCGCGGCCAAACGGGCGTAGCCGTCGACCAGGGCGTCGTCGACCTGCCGCGACGCCGGGCCGTCGCCTTTCAGCCAGCGGCGGCGGATGCGTTTCAACGCTTCTTCCTCGGACGGACGCACGCTGAGCTTCAGCACCTTTTCCTCTTCGCCCCGGAACAGGGCTAGGACGCGGTGGCTGGGCGCCTTGGCAATCGGCTCCGACCAGTTGAAGTAGTCGCGGAACTTCGCGCCTTCCGTCTCCTTGCCCGCTTCGACGACGGACGACACCGTGCCCCGGTTCCAGAACAGGTCGCGGAGTTCGCCTCGGGTGGCGGCGTCCTCGGCCATCGTCTCGGCGATGATGTCGCGCGCGCCCGCCAGGGCCGCGTCGGTGTCTGCGACGCCTTTCTCGGCGTCGACAAACGCGGCCGCTTCGGCGGTGGGATTGGTGTCCCGCACCTGTGCGAGGAGGAGCGTCGCCAACGGCTCGAGGCCGCGTTCGCGCGCCTGCATGGCGCGGGTGCGGCGCTTCGGCTTGTACGGGAGGTAGATGTCTTCGAGGACGGCTATGGTGTCGGCGGCGTCGATGGCGGCCTGCAGTTCGGGCGTCAGCAATTCCCGCTCGGTAAGGGACGATAGAATCGCCTCGCGGCGCTCGTGCAGCTTGACCAGGGCGGCGTTCCGGTCGCGGATGTCGGCGATGACCGTTTCGTCGAGGCCGCCGGTGGCTTCCTTGCGGTAGCGGGCGATAAAGGGGATGGTGGCGTCGCCGTCCAGCATTTCCAGAACGGCCTGCACCTGGGCGGGACGAAGGTTCAGTTCCTTGGCGATGGGATCGATGAAGTTTGGCGCTTCTGCCATAGTGCGTGGGCTCCGGGTTACTTGGACTCGCGAATCAGCTTGTGGAATGCCTCGAACAGCGGGTCGGCGTCGTGCGGCCCGGGCGCGGCCTCGGGGTGGAACTGCACCGAAAACGCGGGATACTCGCGCGAGCGCAGCCCTTCGACAGACCCGTCGTTGAGGCTGCGGTGGGTGATTTCCACCGTCTTGTCAGACAGAGATTCGGCGCGGAGCGCATAGTTGTGATTCTGCGACGTGATGAGGGTGCGGTTGTGGGCCTCGTCCTTGACCGGGTGGTTGCAGCCGTGGTGGCCGAACGGCAGCTTGTACGTTTCGCCGCCGAGGGCGATGCCGAGGAGTTGGTGGCCGAGGCAGATCCCCATCAGCGGCAACTTGTCCAGGAGGCCGCGAATCGCTTCGGCCGCGTAGCCGACCGCCGCCGGGTCGGCGGGGCCGTTCGAGAGAAACACCCCGTCCGGCTTCATGGCGAGGACGTCGTCCGCCTTCGTCGTCGCCGGGACAACCGTCACCGCCAGCCCGGCGCGCCGGAGCGAGCGGAGGATGTTCCATTTGATGCCGAAGTCGTAGGCCACGACCCAGGAATCCGCCGGCGGCAGGATTTCGCCGTCATGGGGAAAGGAGACGGTCAGGCGGTTGTCGGCGTCCCAGCGGTACGTCTCCTTGCAGGTCACGCGCGAGACGTAGTCCTGCCCGGTCAAACCCTCCCAGGCTCGGGCTTTTTCAATCGCGTCCGCTTCCGAAACGCCGCCGCTGACGCAGAGGTACGACTTCATCGCGCCCCTGTCGCGGAGAATGGTGGTGAGGGCGCGGGTGTCGATGCCCGCGATGGCGGGCGTGCCGCGCGCGGCGAGGGCGGCGCGGACGTCTTCCCGCGAGCGCCAATTCGAGGGCGGCGACACGCGGTGGACGATAAGGCCGGAGGCGAAAAAGCCGCGCGATTCCATGTCCTCCGGGTTGATGCCGTAGTTGCCGATCTCCGGCGCAGTGAGGCAGACGAACTGCCCGGCGTACGAAGGATCGGAGAGGATTTCCTGATAACCCGTCATGCCGGTGTTGAACACCGCTTCGCCGACCCGGTCTTCGGGCGCGCCGATGGAAAAGCCGCGAAAGACGCTGCCGTCCTCGAGGGCGAGGAAGGCGTTCTGGTCGCGCGTTTCCGTCCAGTTGTAGTCGTGTGCTGTTTTCATCAAAAGACCTTTATCGCTATTGGGCGGCGGCCGGGCGGGTGGGCAGATTCACCCGGAGGCCGAGGCGGTTGTACTCCTGCAGGGAGCAGATCTCCAGACGGTTGTGGTGGCGGCGCATCATCTCCAGCCCTTCGATGGCGGCGCGGAGGCCGTCGACGGTGGTGGTGATGGGGATGCCGCGCATAACAGCCATGGAGCGCATCCGGCTTTCGTCCGCGACCGGCTCCGCGCCCATTTCGATAGTGTTGATAATCCACGAGACGTCGTGTTCGTTCATCAGGTCGACGACGTTGGGGCGGCCCCGGGTGATTTTGAATATCGCCTGCGACGGGATGCCGGCGTTGCGGAGGGCAGTCGAGGTGCCGCGCGTCGCGTAAATGGTGAAGCCGAGATCGATAAGCCGCCGCGCCAGCGGCAAGGACGCCTCCTTGTCGGCGTCGCGGAGGCTCAGGAAGATATGGCCGCTTTGCGGAATGCGGTTCCCTGCGGCAAGCTGGCTCTTCAGGAAGGCGCAGCCGTTGACCCGGTCCATGCCCATCACCTCGCCGGTCGACTTCATTTCCGGCGACAACTGCACGGCTGAATGCGGGAAGCGGTTGAACGGGAACACCGCCTCCTTGACCGAGTAATGGCGCGGACGCGGCTCTTCGACAAAGCCCATGTCGCGGAGTTTGAACCCGGCCATGCACAACGACGCCAGCTTCGCCATCGGCACGCCGGTCGCCTTCGAGACAAACGGCACGGTGCGGCTGGCGCGCGGGTTGACTTCGAGAACGAAAATCTGGCCCCGTTGCACCGCGAACTGGACGTTCATAAGGCCGCGCACATGGAGCGCGCGGGCCATGGCGGCAGTTTGCTCGCGGATGGCTTCGCGGATATTTTCCGGCAAGTTGGGAGGGGGCAGGGCGCAGGCCGAATCGCCTGAATGGATGCCGGCGATTTCGATGTGTTCCATCATGCCGCCCACGACCACGTCGTCGCCGTCGGCGAGACAGTCGACGTCGACCTCGGTGGCTTGTTCGAGATAGTGGTCGATTAAGACCGGGCTGGCTGCCGACACGTCCGGGAGTGCGTGCATGTATGACGCAAGTTCGTCCGGATCGTGGATAATGGCCATGTTCCGCCCGCCCAGTACGAACGACGGCCGCGCGAGAATCGGGTAGCCGATCTCCTCCGCCACGTCGAGAGCCGAGGCGACGTCGGCGGCCATGCCATGCGGCGGCTGCTTGATGCCGAGGCGGTCCATCAGGTCGCCGAACAGCTTGCGGTCCTCGGCCATGTCGATGCTCTCGGGCGAGGTGCCGATTATCTTCATGCCGTTCGCCTCGAGCGAGCGGGCGAGGTTGAGGGGCGTCTGGCCGCCGAACTGGACAATCGCGCCGTCCGGATTTTCGCGGTGGTGGATTTCCAGCACGTCCTCCAAGGTGAGCGGTTCGAAATACAGCGTGTTGGCTGTGTCGTAGTCGGTGGAGACCGTTTCCGGGTTCGAATTCACCATGATGGTGCGGTAGCCCGCGCCCTTGAGGGCGTAGGACGCGTGGCAGCAGCAGTAGTCGAATTCGATGCCTTGGCCGATGCGGTTCGGGCCGCCGCCGATAATCATGATGGACTGGCGCTCGTCGCCTTCGTCCAGTTGGGCCGAGACGGCGGAACCGTAGGTGGAGTAATAGTACGGCGTGACCGAGACGAATTCGGCGGCGCAGGTGTCGACCAGCTGGAACGACGGCCGCAGATTGAGTTCATGCCGCGCGCCCCGGACCGCGTCCTCGTTCGCGCCGAGCAAGTGGGCGAGCTGGCGGTCGGAAAAGCCGAACGCCTTTGCCTGACGGAACAGCCGTTCGTCGCGACGGAGCGCGCCGAGGCTTTTGACATCGCCCCGGAGGTGCGACGCGAAAACGGCCAGTTCCTCGATCTCCGCCAGGAACCACGGGTCGATGCCGGTGACGGCGTGGACCTCCTCGACGCTCATTCCCTGCGCGAACGCTTCGTGGACGGCGTAGATGCGCCTGTCCGAAGGCGTGGCGAGGGCGCGATGGAACGCGTCCGGGGTGAGGTCGGCGAAGTCGTCCTTGCCGTCGGAGCCGAGGCCGGCGCGGCCGGTCTCGAGGCCCCGGAGCGCTTTCTGCAAGGCTTCCTTGAAGGTGCGGCCGATAGCCATCGTCTCGCCGACCGACTTCATCTGCGTGCCAAGCGTGTTCGGCGTGCCGGGGAATTTTTCAAAATTGAAGCGGGGCGCTTTGACGACCACATAATCGAGCGCCGGTTCGAAACAGGCGCTGGTCGCCTTAGTGATGTCGTTCTGCAACTCATCCAGCGCATAGCCGACCGCCAGCTTGGCGGCGATGCGGGCGATGGGGAAGCCGGTTGCCTTCGACGCGAGGGCCGACGACCGCGACACGCGCGGGTTCATTTCGATAACGACCATGCGGCCGTCCTTGGGATTGACGGCGAACTGCACGTTCGAACCGCCGGTGTCGACGCCGATCTCGTTCATGACGGCGAGGGAGGCGTCGCGGAGCACCTGGTATTCGCGGTCCGACAGGGTCATCGCCGGCGCGACGGTGATGGAGTCGCCGGTGTGGACGCCCATCGGGTCGAGGTTTTCGATTGAACAGACGATGACCGCGTTCGAGTTCCGGTCGCGCATAACTTCGAACTCGTATTCCTTCCAGCCGAGGAGCGATTCTTCGATAAGGATTTCCGAGGTCGGGCTGGCGGCAAGGCCGGCAGCGGCCATGCGGGTAAATTCCTCGTCGTTCTTGGCAATGCCGCCGCCGGAGCCGCCCAGGGTAAAGCCGGGCCGGATGACGACCGGCCACGAGCCGAGGTGGTTGCGGATGACTATCGCTTCCTGCAGGGTCGTGGCCGAACCGGACCGGGCGCAGGACAGGCCGATGTTGTCCATCGCCTTTTTGAACAAGCCCCGATCCTCCGACTTGGCGATGGCTTCGGGACTCGCGCCAATCATCTCCACGCCGTAGTCGGCGAGGATGAGGTTGTTGTGGAGTTCCATGGCGATGTTCAGGGCGGTCTGGCCGCCCATGGTGGGGAGGAGTGCATCCGGCCGCTCGCGGCGGATGACTTCGGCGGCGAAGTCGGGCGTGAGCGGCTCGATGTAGGTCCGGTCGGCCAGTTCGGGATCGGTCATGATGGTGGCCGGGTTCGAATTGACCAGGACAATTTCGTAGCCTTCCTCGCGGAGCGCCTTGCACGCCTGCGCGCCGGAATAGTCGAACTCGCAGGCCTGGCCGATAACGATGGGGCCGGAGCCGATGAGCAGTATCTTTTTAATGTCTTCGCGTTTGGGCATGTGCTCCCCTTCAGCCACACTAAAAACGGCTCGTCGAGCCGTTTCTGGTGGTGGATTCGGTTGCGTGATTTCGGCGGAGTTAAACGACCTCGTCCTCGCCCTCGACTTCGACCGCCTCGAGAATTTCCTTGTGCTCTTCGCCCTTTTCCATCGGGTACGAGCCGCTGAAGCAGGCGATGCAGTAGGAACGCTTGTTCTGGAACGGCCCGAGCAGGCCTTCGGTGGAAAGGTAGCCGATACTGTCCGCGTCCATGAACTGGCGGATTTCCTCGATAGACATGTCGGAGGCCAGCAACTCCTTCTTGGTCGGGAAGTCGATGCCGTAATAGCAGGGATGCATCACCGGCGGGCAGGCGATCCGCAGGTGCACCTCTTTCGCGCCCGCCGCCCGCAGCGCCTTGACGCGGCGGCGCATGGTGGTGCCGCGGACGATGGAATCGTCGACCACCACCACCCGCTTGCCCCGCACCGTTTCCGGCATGGCGGCGAGTTTTTTATCGACCTGCGAGGCGCGTTCGTCCTGGCCCGGCATGATAAAGGTGCGGCCGACATAGTGGTTGCGAATAAAGCCCATTTCGTAGGGAATGCCGGAGCGGCGCGCATAGCCGAGCGCGGCCGAATTGCCGCTGCCGGGGACGGCGACGACGATGTCGGCGTCGACCGGGTGCTCGTCCGCCAGGGTCGCGCCGTACTGCACCCGCGCCTCGTGGACGTTGTGGCCAAAGACGCGGCTGTCGGGTCTGGCGAAGTAGACGATTTCGAAAACGCAGTGCGACAGGCCCGCGCCCTCGCGGTTCAAACGGGTCGACGACATGCCGCCGGCGTCGACGGAGACGAGTTCGCCCGGTTCAATCTCCCGCTCGTAGGTTGCGCCCACCTGGGTCAGGGCGCACGTCTCGGACGCGAACACCCAGCCCTTGCCGAGCCGGCCCATGACGAGCGGCTTGAAGCCGTGCGGGTCGCGGACGGCGTAGAGGCGTTCACCTGACATGATGACGAAGGAATACGCCCCCTTCAACGCCTCGCACGCCTTGGCGACGCGGCGCGAATCGTTCCGGTAGGTCGGGTCGGCGAGGAGGTGGAGGAGCATCTCCGAGTCGGTGCCGGTCTGGAACAGCGCGCCCCGTTCCTTGTAGATGGAACGGAGCTCATGGGCATTCACAATGTTGCCGTTGTGGGCGACGGCCCAGCGGCCGTCGACGCAGTCGCCGATAAGGGGCTGGACGTTCTGCGACCGGGTGCCGCCGCCGGTGGTGGAATAGCGGACGTGGCCGATACCCATGTCGCCGTGCAGGGCGGCCGCGCGGTCGGAACTGACCGCCTGGACGAGCAAGCCGAGCCCCTTGGTGCAGCGAATTTTCCCGTTGTTCGAGGTGGCAATCCCCGCCGCTTCCTGCCCACGGTGCTGCTGGGCGAAGAGGCCGTCGTAAATGATCTGCGACGCATTGGGATAACCGAAGACGCCGAAGACGCCGCATTCCTCGCGCGGTTTGTCTTCGTCAAATTGCGTGCCGCTTGGGTAAGGCTCCATCGTGGGGACATCTCCTCCATTGACAGTGTAATGGTTTTTCCTATATGGGGCAGCCCTCCCTGGCCCGGGGCCGTGTGGGGCTGTCCGCCATGACGGCGTCGGCGACGGCCAGGCCGTCGGCCAATGCCCGGACCACCAGACTGGGTCCTGTGGCGGCGTCGCCGACCACGTAGACGCCGGGCGCGGCCCTGCCGTCACTGTCCCGTTCCAAAAGGGTCCCTCTATTTTGCCCGATTTGCAGTTCCTTGAAAAGGGGGTTTTCCTCCGGGCCGGTAAATCCCATGGCAAGGAGCGCCATGTCGGCGGGCAGGATGAATTCGCTCTGTGGTACTGTTTGTGGCACAAGCCCCGGTTTTCCCTCGGCTTTGACCCACTCCACCTTCACGCAACGCAACGCGCCGAGGCGATGCGGGTCGGCTTCACTCGGGAGAAATTCGATTGTCGAGACGCTCCAGCGGCGGTCGCCGCCTTCCTCGTGGCTGGATGAATCGCGACGGATGCGCGGCCACTCGGGCCAGGGGTTGGACGGGGCGCGACCGCGCGGCGGTTCGGCGAGGATTTCCAATTGCGTCACCGACTTCGCGCCCTGACGCCAGGACGACCCGATGCAGTCGGAGCCGGTGTCGCCGCCGCCGATGACCACGACGCGCTGGCCGCCGGCGTTGTATTGCCGGGGCAGGTGGCTTTCGCCCGAGACGGAGCGGTTGACGGCGGAGAGGTAGTCGACGGCGAATTCGACGCCCTGCAAGTCGCGGCCGGGGATGGCCAGGTCGCGGTTCCGGCGCGAGCCGGTGGCGATGACGATAACGTCGTGGCGCTTGCGGAGGAGCCGTCCCGAAAGGTCACGTCCGACCTCGACGCCGCATTCGAAGGCAATTCCTTCAGCTTCCAACATCGAGACGCGGCGGGCGACGACTTCCTTCTCCAGCTTGAAATCGGGAATGCCGTAGCGGAGAAAGCCGCCCGGCTCGGCGTCGCGTTCGTAGACGGTGACATCGTAGCCGGACTGGTTCAACTTCCACGCGGCGGCGAGGCCGGACGGGCCCGAACCGATGACGGCGGCCTTGAGGCCGTTCCGTGTCTCGGGCCGGCGCGGCTGGACGAGCCCGGAGGCGAAGCCGCGCTCGATGACCTCCTTCTCCACCTGGCGGCAGGGGACGGCCTCGGCGTGCAGGCCATGCACGCACGAGCCTTCGCACAGGGCGGGGCAGACGCGGGCGGTGAACTCGGGAAACGGACTGGTGTCCAGGAGGGTGGCGAGGGCGGTTTTCCACCGGCCGGCCAGGGCCTGGGCGTTGATTTCCGGTATGGCGTTTCCGAGCGGGCAGCCGCTCGCGTGGCAGAACGGGATGCCGCAGTCCTGGCACGCCTTCAGAGACTGGGCGAGTTCCTCGGGACTGAGGCGGAGCTCGACCGGGTTGTAATCGCCGAGGCGCTCGGAGACGGGACGGTATTTCTTCATGACGGTTCCTTGTGCGCTGGGTTTTGCGGCCGGCCCCGCGCCGAGACGCCGGCGCGGGGCAAACCGTATGACGGTGATTCCATTACGATTAACTGCTGTATTGCAGGGCATCGAAGCCCTCTTCACCGGTGCGGACCTTGACGGCGTTTTCGATGTTCCAGGTAAACAGCTTGCCGTCGCCGATGTGGCCGGTGCCCAGGACCTGCTTGGCCGTTTCAATAACCAGCCGCACCGGGACCTTCGAGACGACGATGTCGACGCGAATCTTCGGCAACATGTTGGAGGCGATTTCCACGCCGCGATAATATTCGGAAATGCCTTGCTGCACGCCGCAGCCCATCACCTTCGAGACAGTCATGCCGGTGATGCCGATGGCGTGCATCGCGCCCTTCAACTCGCCGAACTTTTCCGGGCGGGTGATGACCGAGATCATGGTCATCTTGCGCTTCATCGTGGTGTCGCGCGGTCCCGGGCTGTCGACGCTGATGTCGCCGTCCTTGAACAGGGCTTCGGTGGTCGCGGCGGCGGCCTTGCCGACCTCGGCCGCATCGGAGTTCTTGTAGAGGACCGACGTCAGTCTGCCGGAGGTCGAGAGGCCGGGATAACTGACGGGGATGCCGTGCTCTTCCATGTCGAGGCCGGCGATTTCCTCAGCCGGGGACACGCGCAGGCCGATAAGCTTTTCGGCGACGTAATAGACGATGCCCATGCTGACCGCGACCCACACCGCCACGGCGACCACGCCCAAGACCTGGATGCCCACGTAGGTAAAGCCGCCGCCGTAGAAGAGGCCGAGACTGTCCGGAACAACCGAGAAGCAGCCGGTGAGGATGGTGCCAAGCGCGCCGCAGAAGCCGTGAACGGCGAATGTGCCCAACGGGTCGTCGATGCGCAGCACCTTGTCCACGAACTCGATGACGTAGACGAGGGCGATGCCGGACAGCGCGCCGATAAGTGCCGCGCCGACCGGCGAGACCTGGTCGCAGCCGGCGGTGATGCCGACAAGGCCGGCCAGCGCGCCGTTCAGGGTCATGGACACGTCGGGCTTGCCGTACTTCATCCAGGTGAGGATCATGCACACGGCCGCGCCGGCTGAGGCGGAGAGGTTGGTATTGAAGATGACGGACGACATCGACACCAGGCTCTCGTTCGAGGTGGCTGCCGTGGTCGAGCCGCCGTTGAAGCCGAACCACGCGAACCAGAGGATGAACACGCCCAGCGACCCCATGGCCAGGCTCTGGCCCGGGATGGCGTTCGCCTTGCCGTTTCGGTCGTACTTGCCGATGCGCGGACCGAGCATCCACGCGCCCACCAGGGCGGCGACGCCGCCGACCATGTGCACGGCGGTGGAGCCGGCGAAGTCGTGGAAACCGCGTTCCGCGAGCCAGCCGCCGCCCCAGATCCAGTGGCCGGAGACGGGGTAGACGATCATGCTCATGCAAATGCTGTAGAAAATGTAGGCGGAGAACTTGGTCCGCTCGGCCATCGCGCCGGAGATGATGGTGGCGGCGGTGGCGCAGAAAACGGTTTGGAAAATGATGAAGGCCTGGCTCGGGAACGACCCTTCGACCGAGTAGTCGCCCCGGATAAACAGGTCGAGCCCGCCGATAAAGGAATTGCCGCCCGCCCCGTGCATCAGGCCGAAGCCGACCGCCCAGAAGGCGAGGGAGCCAAGGGAAAAGTCGAGCAGGTTCTTCATGACCAGGTTGCCGGTGTTTTTGCTGCGGGTAAAGCCGATTTCCACCATGGTGAATCCGGCTTGCATGAAAAAGACGAGTATTGCGGCTAAAAGGACCCAAATGGTGTCGACTGACGAGAACTGCATGGCTAGTCACCTTTCGAAACGTGGCCGCTAAAAAGGGACGCGGCTGTCAAAGAAGTCTTGCATACGGGACGATTCTGCCGTGCGGTTGCTGTCGTTTCTGCATCGTCTTCTCCTTTCCGTGCTGGTGATTCCCCTAAAGCATGTAAAAAAGTTCGTGAACGAAGCCGATGACCGGTTGAGCTTGGCGCCATAGCTGTTTATCCCCGTGGACCCCGGCCGAACCGCCCGCTTACTCCGCTGGTCGATGTCCGCACGCCGGGGTGACGTTTGGGGGAGGGTGGCGTGGTTTCACCCAAACGTCGCAATTCCCCTTTTTGTCACCCCGGCGTCTCGACCTTAAACCGGGCGCAGAACGGGCGGTTCGGCCGGGGTTCACGGCCCCTTCCTTCGCTTCGGAATTCACCGCGTTCGCTCGGAATCATAACGGTTCATACGGTTCCATTGCCCAGGAGATTTCTTCCACCGCTTTAAACCAATTCCTTTTCGCGGCGCGGCGTCTGGGCGTCCGCCCGCAGCATCTCGCCGAGGGCGCGCCGGTATTCCATCGGGAACACCTTGACGAAGCGGCCCTTAGCTCCTTCCCAGTTTTCGAGCATCGCGCCGACCTTGGCGCTGCCGGTGAACTTCAGGTGCGCTTCAAGCATGCGCTTCAATTCTTCCTGATCGCGCCGGGAGAGGAGGTCGAGGTCGACCATTTCCAGGTTGCAGCGGGTGTCGAACATGCCGTCCTCGTCATAGACGTAGGCGATGCCACCGGACATCCCGGCGGCGAAGTTGACGCCGGTCGGCCCGGCGACGACGACCCGGCCGCCGGTCATGTATTCGCAGCCGTGGTCGCCCACGCCTTCCGCCACCGCAACCGCACCCGAGTTGCGGACGGCGAAGCGTTCGCCGGCGCGGCCGTTGACAAACATCTCGCCCGCCGTCGCGCCGTACAGCGATACGTTGCCGACAACGACGCTGTCGGCCGCGCGGTAGCCGGCGTCGGCGGCGGTCCGGACGACGATGCGCCCGCCCGACAGGCCCTTGCCGACATAGTCGTTGGCTTCGCCTTCGAGCGACAGGGTGATGCCGGGGGCGAGGAACGCGCCGAACGACTGCCCGGCCGAACCCTTCAGGTTGAGGGTGATCGACCCGTCGGCGAGGCCCTTCGCGCCGTAGATTCTGGCAATGCGGGACGACAGCTTTGCGCCGATGGTCCTGTCGGTATTCTGCACCGCTTCCGTGACGGTGACGGTTCCCGTCCCCTTTTCAATGACCGGCATAACCCGGTCCATGACCGTGTCGTCGATGCCGTCGACGGCTGCAGGAGAGCCGCAGTCCGGCCCTGCGGCGCGGCGTTCGCGGTCGGCGGGCATGGTGGCGAGGATGGCTTCGAAGTCGATGCCGTCCGCCTTCGGGCTGTCGATGTCGCCGTTGACGCGCAGGAGGTCGGACCGGCCGATCATGTCGTCGAGGCGGCGGACGCCAAGCATTGCCATGATTTCCCGCAGTTCGCCGGCGATAAATCGGAACAGGTTGATGACGTGCTCCGGCTTGCCGGCGAAGCGGCGACGGAGTTCCGGATCCTGGGTGGCGACGCCGACCGGGCAACCGTTGGTGTGGCACTTTCGCATCATCACGCAGCCCATCGACACCAGGGGAGCGGTGGCGAAGCCGAATTCGTCGGCTCCAAGCAGCGCCGCGACCGCGACGTCGCGGCCGGTCTTCATCTGGCCGTCGGCCTGGATGCGCACCCGGCCACGCAGGTTGTTGAGGATGAGGGTCTGCTGCGTCTCGGCAAGGCCTATTTCCCACGGCGACCCGGCACCCTTGATGGACGACAGCGGGCTCGCGCCGGTGCCGCCGTCGTGGCCGGCGATAAGGATCATCCCGGCCTGGGCCTTGGCGACGCCGGCGGCGATAGTGCCGACGCCCGCCTCGGACACCAGCTTGACCGAGATGCGCGCCTGGTCGTTCGCCTGCTTCAGGTCGTGAATAAGCTGGGCGATATCCTCAATCGAATAGATGTCGTGGTGCGGCGGCGGCGAAATCAGGGTCACGCCGGGGGTGGAGTTCCTGACCCGCGCGATCTCGGCGTTGACCTTGTGACCGGGCAATTGCCCGCCTTCGCCCGGTTTCGCGCCCTGGGCAATCTTGATCTGAATTTCCCTGGCGTTGTTCAGGTATTCAATCGACACGCCGAAGCGACCGCTCGCCACCTGCTTGATGGCGGAGGAACGGTTGTCGCCGTTCGGCAGGAGACGGTAGCGGGCCGGGTCTTCGCCGCCTTCGCCCGAGTTCGACTTCGAGCCGATGCGGTTCATGGCGATGGCCATCGTCTCGTGCGCCTCGGCCGACAACGAGCCGAACGACATCGCGCCGGTGGCGAAGCGCTTCATAATGTCTTCGACCGGTTCCACCTCGTCCAGCGGCACCGGCGCGGCGGCGGGAACGAACTCGAGCATGCCGCGAAGCGTCGAGAGGGCGGTCGCCTGGTTGTTGATCCGTTCGGCGTATTTGCGGTACGATTCGACGTCGTCCTCGCGCACCGCCTTCTGCAGCAGCGTTATCGTCTCCGGCGTCCACAGGTGGCGCTCGCCGTTCTTGCGGTAGCGGTAGATGCCGCCGACCGGGAGGGGCGTCGGCAGGGCGTCTTCCGGTTCGTCCACCGGACCGCCCGCTTCGGCGAGGCGCAGGCGTTCAACGGCTTCGCGCTCGATTTCGGCCAGGCCGATGCCGCCGACCTTGCTGGCGATGCCGGGGAAGTACCTGTCCATCACTTCGCGGCCAAGGCCGACCGCTTCGAACACCTGCGCGCCGCGGTAGCTCCGGAGCGTCGAGATGCCCATCTTGGACATGATCTTCATAAGCCCCTTCGTCAGGGCGTGGACATAGTTTTCCGCCGCCGCGGCCGAGGGGATGGGGGCCGAGAGGTCGCGATTCGCCGCCATGGCGGCGACGCTTTCAAAGGCAAGCCACGGGTTGACGGCCGAGACGCCCAGCCCCAGGAGAAGCGCCAGGTGGGTGACTTCGCGCATCTCGCCCGTCTCGCAGATAAGACCGGTGCCGACCCGCAGCCCCTTTTCCGAAAGGCGGCGGTTGACGGCGGCGGCGGCGAGGAGCGACGGGATGGGCGGATGCAACGCGTCGGCGTTCCTGTCCGAAAGGATGACCAGTCGCACGCCGGAGCGGACGGCCGACTCGGCCGCGTCCTCGAGCTTGTCCAACGCCATCCTGAGCATCGCGCCCGGCGCGCAGCCGGCGGTCGGCCGGTCGAACAGTGAAGGCAGGGTGACGGACTGGAAGTCGTCGATGCCGAGGTCGCGGATGCGGGCGAGGTCGTCGTTCGACAGCACCGGATGCTTCATCTTGACCAGCCGCGCCTGGGACGGCCGCTCGGCCAGAATGTCGGGGCTGTTCCCCATGAAGGTCATCAGGGACATCACCAGCTCTTCGCGGATGGGGTCGATGGGCGGATTGGTTATTTGGGCGAACTGCTGGCGGAAATAGGAGAACAAGGACTGCGGCTGGTCGGAGAACACCGCCAACGGCACGTCCGCGCCCATTGAGCCGGTCGGCTCCATGCCCTTCGACGCCATGTGCTCGAGGATGATTTCGGCGTCGTCGCGGGTATAGCCGAACAGGCGCTGCCGGAACGGCAGGTGCTCGCGGTCGGCGGTGACTTCGCCGAGGTCGGAAAAGAAGCCGTGTATGTCAATGCGGTTTTCCTCGACCCAGCGCCGGTAGGGCTGGCGGCGGGCGAGGCGCATCTTGAGTTCATAGTCGGTGACGAGGCGGCCTTCCTCGGGATCGGCAAGGAGCATCTGGCCGGGGCGGAGCGCGCCCTTGGTTGCGGCCTGGGCGTCGGGCACGCGCAGCACGCCCGCTTCCGAGGCGAAGATGACGACGTTGTCTGTCGTGACGGTGTAGCGGGCAGGCCGGAGGCCGTTCCGGTCAAGACACGCGCCGACGCGGATGCCGTCCGTGTAGACGACGGCGGCGGGGCCGTCCCACGGCTCCATCAGGCCGGCGTGGAATTCGAAAAAGCCGCGCATGTCCGGGCCCATCGGGTACTTCTGGCCCCATGCCTGGGGCATGAGCATGGCCATGGCGTGGTGGACGGTGCGGCCGCCGTTTTTGAGAAATTCAAGCGCGTTGTCGAGGCTGGCCGAGTCGGAGGCGCGCTCCTCGAGAACGGGGAAGACGTTGGCGAGTTCGTCGCCGTAGGGACCGGGCGTGATGCCGGGTTCCCGCGCCTTCATGTGGTTCCGGTTGCCGCGAATGGTGTTGATTTCGCCGTTGTGGGCGAGGGTGCGGAACGGGTGGGCCAGGTGCCAGGCCGGGAACGTGTTGGTGCTGTACCGTTGGTGGACGATGGCGAACGGCGACGCTGTCCGCTCGTCGGCGAGGTCGGGGTAGAAGCGTTCGACCTGGTCGGCGTTCATCATGCCCTTGTAGACGACGGTGCGGAACGACAGGCTGGCGATGTAGAAGGCGTTTTCGCCCTGCGGCTCGCGGCCGAGCGCGTGCTCAATGCGCTTCCTGAGGACATAGGCCATGCGTTCCCGCGTCTCGCCGTCTGTCTCGCCGTGCGGCGGCAGGGCGAAGAATTGCCATATCGACGGCATGCTGTCGCGGGCGATTTGCCCCAGGTGTTCGGGCCGGACCGGTACCTCGCGCCAGCCCAGGAACCGCCACCCGGCGATGGCGACGGCCTCCTCCACCTCACGGCGGGTGGCGGCGGCTGCGGCTTCGGCCTGCGGCAGGAAGGCCATGCCGAGGGCATATTCTTCCGGCGACGGCAGGTCGATGCCGGCGTCCTCGCGGAGCAGGGCGTCGGGAATGCGCATGAGGATGCCGGCTCCGTCGCCGGAGTCGGCGTCGGCCCCGGCCGCGCCCCGGTGGGCGAGGTTCTTCAGGGCGGTGAGGGCGTCCGTCACCACGGCATGGCGGCTGTCGCCGTCGAGGCGGGCGACAAAGCCGACGCCGCAGGCGTCGTGTTCGAATTGGCTATCGTAGAGTCCACACTGTCGGGGTGCTTCGGGAGGCATTGGTATTCCTTGTCGCTGAGACATGAGTCCCGCTCCCGGACCCCGATATAACGGGGTCCGGCGGCGGCGTTGGGTTTTTTGAATCGGGTTAGCTGCCTATTTGATATGGGTCGAACTGAAGAACAGCTCGCCATAGCAGGGGAACGGCCAGTCGTGGTCGGGCGCGAGCATTTCCAGCTTGTCGATGATGGCCCGGAGGACCGCCATGTTGGCGACGATCTCGTTCGGACGGTCTTGCAGGCTGGTCTCGAGGGTGTCCATGGCGCCGTAGAGCCGTTCGACCAGATCGGCGACCTGGTTGTACGCTTTCATGCGCGGCCCGGCGTCGCGGCCCATCTTTTTCGCCGCATCGACCGTTTCCGCGAGCATTGTTTCAAATTTCAGCGCGGCCGGCAGGATGAAGGTGCGGGCGAGGTCGAGGGCGCAGCCGCCTTCCATCGCCACCGTGGTCGAGTAGGCGTGGGTGTAGACTTCGTGGCGCGAATACACTTCGCGTTCCGACAGGACGCCGTAGTGCGAGAAGAGCTTCACCGTTTCCGGGCTGATCAGCGCCGCCAGCGCTTCCGGCATAGTGCGCAGGTTCGGCAAGCCGCGCCTCGCCGCCTCTTCCTGCCATTCGGCCGAGTAGCCGTCGCCGGAGAAGACGACCCGCTTGTGCTGGCGGATTTCGTCCCGCAGGACCGCCTTGAGGGCGTCGTGGAACTCGCGCGAGTGGCCGGTGTCGTCCTTCTGCGGCGGCGTGTCGGCGAGGCGGCGTTCCATCTCGGTGACCATTTCGTCCAGGGCGGCGGCCATCACCAGGTTGAGGATGGTGTTCGGGCCGGCGCAGGACTGCGAGGAGCCGACGGCGCGGAACTCGAACTTGTTGCCGGTAAAGGCGAACGGGCTGGTGCGGTTCCGGTCCGAGACATCGCGGGGAATCTTCGGCAGACATTCGACGCCGATTTCGATAAGGTCGTCGTTGCAGGTGGCGTTGTTGCCCATCGTGCGGAGCGAGTTGCCGGTGTCGATCTGCTCGATGATGGCGTCAAGCTGTTCACCAAGGTACACGGACATAATGGCGGGCGGGGCTTCGTTCGCGCCGAGGCGGTGGTCGTTGCCGGCGGTGGCGACGGAGGCGCGGATAAGCGGCGCATAGGTGTCGACCGCCTTGATGACGCCGGCCAGCATGAACAGGAACTTGGCGTTGTCGTGCGGGGTCTGGCCGGGCGCAAACCAGTTCTTGCCGTCGTTGCCGACGATGGACCAGTTGTTGTGCTTGCCCGAGCCGTTGACGCCGGCGAAGGGCTTTTCGTGTAACAGGCAGGCGAAGCCGTGTTCGGCCGCCGTGTCCTGCAGCGTGTGCATGATCAGCATGTTGTGGTCGACCGACAGGTTCTGTTCCTCGAACACGGGCGCGAGTTCGAACTGGGCCGGGCTGACCTCGTTGTGGCGGGTCTTGGCCGGCACGCCCAGACGCCACAGGCGGCGGTCGACGTCGGCCATGAAGGCGAGGATGCGGGGCTTGATCCGGCCGAAGTAGTGGTCTTCCATCTGCTGGTGGCGGGCCGGGCGGTTGCCGAACAGGCTGCGGCCGCACATGACGATGTCGGGCCGCTGGATATAGAAGCGGCTGTCGATGAGGAAATATTCCTGCTCGGGGCCGAGGGTGGCGTAGGGGCGGCCGTCGCCCTTTACCTCGAACAGCCTGGCGACGCGTTCAAGCTGCTTCGTCAAGGCGGCCTGCGAGCGGAGCAGGGGCGTCTTTTCGTCCAGCGCCTCGCCGTGGTAACCCATAAACACGCAGGGAATGCAGAGGACGGCGCGGTCGGTGTCGGGGTTGACGACAAAGGCCGGCGAGGTCGGGTCCCAGGCGGTATAGCCGCGGGCCTCGAAGGTGGCACGGAGGCCGCCGGACGGGAACGACGACGCGTCCGGTTCGCCCTGGATGAGTTCCTTGCCGGAGAACTGGGCGAGGATGCCGCCCTTGAAGTCGGGGGTCAGGAACGAGTCGTGCTTTTCGGCGGTCGCACCGGTCAGGGGCTGGAACCAGTGGGTGAAGTGGGTCGCGCCCTTGTCCATGGCCCACATCTTCATGCCGTGGGCGATAGCGGCAGCCATGTCCGAGGTGATCGGCTTGCCGTTGTGGATTGTCTCCTCCAAGTCGGCGAAGACCTGCGAGGAGAGGTAGCGCTGGCGGGCGTCGGCGTTAAAGACGTCGGTGGCAAAGGTGGAGACAAGGTTTGATGGTGTGTGGTCTTCACTGGACATCGTGGTTCTCCGTGCGAAAAGCCGAAAGAAAAGTGCGGAAGCTATAGGCTTCCAACGGCGGTGTCATTATGCAAAGTTTTCGCCAGAACCACACAAATAAATGCGGAATTTATCCAACTCCCTGCCGTTGTTGGGGAAAAAATTCCTGTAATCGTCTCGGCCATCGTAAGCTTCGGCTTGTTACGGGGTTGCGGTGTTACAAAATTGTCTGGGACACAACAAATTTGTCGCGTCCTACTCACGTTTGGCCTTTTTCCCATCGCTTCCCGCAGTAAAAGTACCAATGCGTTCATTCTCCCCATAACGTCACCCCGGCGGGATAACGTCCGCTGCATCCTCCACGGGAAGTTGTGCCGGGGCAATCGGGCCGGCCGTGGACGGCAGGACATCCGAATCGGATTGCAGCAAAGGGTCATTCGCACCTGCCCCGGCACAACCACACGCGTGTCCGCTGGTCGACGCTT
>JAJQBO010000058.1 GCA_021203245.1 Planctomycetaceae bacterium | reverse complement strand
TCCAACCCACAATTACCTCGTTTTTATTACCTAAATTGTTATTTGATATAACGGAAAAAGGCCAAACATGAGAATAACCCCCGTTCGCACGGGGGTTATTGGATAGTTCGGTGGTGACCTGCTTCCGCCTGTTACAGGCTATACCCCATCGCCTTGATCCAGCCAAGCGAGCCGTCGGCGTCCGGGTCTGGCTTGTATTCGAGCCCGACCCAGCCGTCGTAGCCGAGGCGATCCAGTTCGTCGAGGACAAACTTGTAGTTGATTTCGCCGGTGCCGGGCTGGTTGCGCTTGGGGTTGTCGGCAATCTGCACATGGCCGATGCGGGAAAAATGCTTGTGCATAAACCCAACCAGCTCGCCGCTCATCCGCTGGGCGTGGTAGACGTCGTACTGGAGCTTGGCGTTGTCGCGGCCGACCCGGTCGAGGACGTCGATGGCCTGGTTGGGGGTGGAGACGAAATACCCCGGCATGTCGAACGGGTTGATGTGCTCCAGCAGCATGGTCATGTTGTGCTTGGCAAATTCGTCCGCCGCGTAGCGGAGCCGTTCCACCAGCCGACCCGTCGCCTGCTCGAACGAACCGCCCGACGTGTCGATGCCGGCCAGGACGTTGACCCGGGGCAGCTTGACCGCTGTCGCGTATTCAATCGCCTTGGCGATGGCTGCGGTGAATTCGTCGTCCCGGCCCATCACCACGCCGAGGCCGCGCTCGCCGCCGTCCCAATCGCCGCTGGGCGAATTGAACAACGCCATTTCCAGGTTGTTGTCGGCCAGGGCTTTTTGGATATCGGCGACGCTCTCACCATAGGGCAGCAGGAATTCGACCCCCTTGAAGCCGCTCGCGGCGGCAGCGGCGAAACGGTCGATTAGGGGCCGATCGAGATAGAAGAAGCTGAGATTGGCAGAAAATTTCGGCATACCTTTTTCCTTTGCTTATCGAGGTGGAACACCAGCAGTGCGTCCACTATATTTTTTCTCCCGCGCCCGCGCCAGCGTCATTTTCATTCTTCGCGCTCCACGATCGGGGAGTCTCGACAGCCGGAACGTGTTTCCACCACCGTCGGACGATGCCGCGTCGGGCCCGTGCCGGCCGGCGGCTCGCCCCGCATGCCGCCCTCGCGGGGGTTCATCACGCCGGACTTTACACCCGGGCTGACGCCAAAACGCGAATTTCGCGTAATTATTCGCGGCATAGCACAGGCGCGGCTATTTCCAAACCGTCCGTGCGGTAAAGTCTACCGGTATTTTTACAAAAGATATTTATTGGAAAATCTGCTATAAACAACCAATTAAGCCAAGGGGGGTTGACTTACACCCCGTGGGGGGTTACCCTTTGTCCACGCGCCAATGCGCGCATTTGTCTTCCAGACTGCGTATATCGTCTGGCTGAAAATTGTGTAGCTTGACAAAAAGTTAGTGTAATCCACGGACAGTGTTTGTTTTAAAAACGATACTGAAAACGTCGGCATTAATTTTTAGAAGACTTTTCCCCATATTAATGTTAATATATAGACACCATTAACACAGTTGTGCGGGTTTTCCTTGCCACAAACACCGCAGGATATATAACATGTTTTGCCATGTTGTAGTGGCTGCTGCCCGCCTTTTCTCTGGCATCGGCACCAAGGGGCGAGAGGTCTAGCAATCATTATGAGTTTAATTTCTACCGCTGAAACCGCGAGGATACTCGGCGTGTCCGGAGCGACGGTGCGCAACTGGGCACGCGCCGGACATCTGTCGGCTGTCACCACGCGACCCATCAGCTTCAACCTGGATGAGGTCCTCGCCCTCAAGGAGCGCATCAGGACCAACAGGTTCAATAAATTGCGCAAGCGGGCCAATAAGTCGGCTTCGGACACGATAACCAACCCGGAGATCCGCGACGCCAAAATCGCGTCCGATCTCGCCGCCTGCATAAAGGAATTGGACGACAGCGCCATCACCGCCCACCAGGCCGTGTTCACCGCCGCCCTGCACTATATGGCCAAACACGGCGAAGTCGATTTCTCGGGTACCCCGAGTTCGTTTGCCCATCTCGCCTGGCGCAGGCCGGCGGTGGAAAAAATTATGCGCGGATGGTACGACCGCGCCGGCGGAACGATCTACGCCGTCAAGCCCGAGGCGGTCCACGCCTTCCTCGGGTGGAAGGACTGCGACGACCCCCTCGGCCTCCTCTACCAGGGGCTGTCGTCTGTTGGGACAAAATCGAGGACAGGAGCCTATTTCACTCCCGGCGACATTATCGACGCCACCCTGGCCGACCTCGGCGGCTCGGTGGCGTCGTTCCTTGACCCGTGCTGCGGCACCGGCCGATTCCTGATCCGGGCCGCGCGCCGGTTCTCCTTGCCGTTCGACCAGATCTACGGCTTCGATACCGACCCGGTGGCTGTCGATATCGCCTCCCTGAACCTCCTCCTTGCCTACCCGGACATCGACCGCCTGCCGCAGATCCGTTGCCTCGATTCGCTCCGCGACCTTGCCAACGGCGAGTCGGACTGCGACACCAACCACCTCCTGGGCGCAATCGACGCCGTCGCGACCAATCCGCCCTGGGGCGGCTGCAAAAACCAGGACAGGCACCGCAACCTCGTCGCCCATATCAAGTCGGGCGAATCGTTTTCGCTGTTTCTGGAAAAAGCCCTGCGCCTGCTCCGGCCCGGCGGCAGGCTTTCGTTTATCCTGCCCGAGGCGATGCTGAAAATAAAGGCCCACGCCGATATCAGAAAGCTGGTGCTGGAACAGGCGTGTATTGAAAAAATCGCCCTGCTTGGCCGGGTATTCGCCGGGGTGTTTACCCCCATCATCCGCCTCGACCTGAGCAAGCGCCCCGCGCCGGAGGACTGGAAGGTGACAGTCTTCTGGGACGGCAAGGAATACCAGGCCCTGCAAAAGCGTTTCGCGGTCAATGTCAACCACGCCTTCGACGTCGCGGTGACGCCGCGGGACGCCGAAATTATGGCCAAAATCACCGCCATCCCCCACCAGACCCTGGCCCAGAACGCCGATTGGGCCCTAGGCATCGTCACCGGCGACAACAGCCGCTGCGTGCTGGATGCGCCGTGCGAGGGGTCGGAGCCGATACTCAGGGGCAGGGATGTGTTCAAGTATGCGCCGCGCGCCCCCCGTTGCCACATCGTCTTCAAGCCGCGGGAGTTCCAGCAGGTAGCGCCGGAACGATATTACCGTGCGCCGGAAAAACTGATCTACCGCTTCGTATCGGACCACCTCGTTTTCGCCTACGACAACCAGAGCCTCCTCACCCTCAACAGCGCCAATATCCTCATTCCCCGCCTGCCCGGCTATTCCATCAAGTACGTCCTGGCATTCTTGAACTCCCGCGTCTTCCAATACCTGTTTATCAAGCGCTTCCAGACCCGGAAAATTCTCCGGGGCGATTTGGAAACCATGCCGTTCCCCCACACCAGCCCCGACATCGCCGCCGCCATCGAGCACCAGGTCGATCTGTGCATGGGCGGAGAATACCAGCCGGCGGACGAACTCGATCAGATGATCTACCGGATCTTCCGCCTGGAGGAGGACGAGGTGGCGGTCATTGAAAAAGGCCTGACGCCGCCGCCGGGCCGGGTTCTGCTCTAAAAAACCAGGACGGGGGTAGCGCTATTCTTTCCCCGTTTTTTCCAGATAAATGAACCGGAGGCCGGGCGAGACCTGGCGCTCGCGGCAACAGACGTAGCCCATGCGTTTGTAGAGGGCGAGGTTGCGGACGCTTTTGTCGCTTGTGAAAAGTTCGTAACGGGGCTGCGGGCAGTGAACTTCGATGGCGGCAAGGAGGCGGCTGCCGATGCCGTGCCCCTGGCAGGCCGGCTCGACCATCAGCTTGCCGACATGGAGCGTGCCGTCCGCGACCACACCCCGAACCGAACCGACAAGCACGCCAGCCCCATCCACCGCCTTGAGAAACACCCCGCCCTGCAGCGCCTGTTCGAGATCGGCCAGCGTTTCCTGGAGCGGCGGAATATGCGGATTGCCCACCAGTTCCGCTTCGCTCAGGTAGGCGCGGTACTGAAGCTGGAGAATGGCCGGCAAATCGGCCGGTTCGGCCGGGACGATGGTGCACGCTGCAGATGCGGGGTCGGGTTTCACGGTCTCGTCTCGGATTGAGTGTGCGTTACAGTCCATGCCGGACGGCGTCCACCATGCGGAGCGCCCGGACGGTTTCGCGGACATCGTGGACGCGGATGATCTGCGCGCCGAACATCGCCGCCATGACGGCCAGCGCGAGGCTGCCTTCCAGGCGCTCGTCAGCCGGCAGGCCGAGGGCATCCCCGACCATGCGTTTGCGGCTGAAGCCGCACAGGACGCCGTAGCCCAGCTCGAGCAATGACGGCAACCCCAACAACAACCGCCTGTTCGATTCGAAATCCTTGCTAAAGCCAAATCCGGGATCAAGCCAGATGCGCTCCCGGGCAATGCCGGACCGCTCGGCCAATTCGACGCGCTCGAGCAGAAAGTCCCGCACCTCGGCCACGACATCGCCGTAGCCCTCGTCGACCAGGCCGGTCTCCGGCCCGGACGGCATATGCATAAGGACGACGTGCGCGCCGGTCGCGGCAGCCACCGCCGCCATCTCTGTGCGGTGCCGGTCCGCTCTGCCCCAACCGCCCCGGAGCGCGGTGATGTCGTTGATGATGTCCGCCCCCTGCTCCATGACCACGGCCGCCGTTTCGGCATGGTAGGTATCGACGGAGATCACCACGCCGCTCTCGGCGCGGAGCCGCGCCACCGCGTCGCCGATGCGGGCGATTTCCTCGTCCGCCGACAGCGCCGTCGCGTGGGGGCGGGAGCTTTCGGCCCCGAAATCGATGATATCGGCCCCCTCCTCCACCAGGGCCGGCGCGCGGGACGCAGCCTCTTCCGCACTTGCGGCGGCATTGCGGCCGGAGAATGAATCGGGGGTGATGTTGACGATACCCATGACCAGGGTTTTGCGGTCTTTTTGCAGCGGATGGGCATGGGGAAAAAGGTACTGGCTGGCATTGTCGTTCATGGAAAAATCCCGATACCTGGTAATTTGTCGGCGCGTGGCCGAGGTTTGATGCGGCGCTATTCGCCACTGGTACAGTGGTGCGAAATAATGTACATCGCCAGCTTGGAATCGAAGAAAACGCCGTTCGCGCTCTGCTCCGTGTAGAAGCAGTACAACGCCTTCATCGGGAGAAGCATGGTCTCGATATTCTCGGTCCCGTCGAAATCCGTCTTTGGCATGAGGTTTTCAGCCGCTGTTTCGTCGATATCCGCATAGACGAGATATACCGATTCGTCCGAAAGCCCGGGAGTGGTGTAGGCAGGCGGATGGACGCGGATAGACGAGGCGATATAGCCCGTTTCCTCCCGCAGCTCCCGGGCCGCCGCGATTTCGGCCGTCTCGCCCGGTTCCATCAGGCCGGCGGGAAATTCGAGGACAAAGCGCCGGGCAGGCGGACGGAACTGTTTAATCACGATGACCCGGTCCGACGGGACCAGCCTGGCCACGATCAGCACCGCGCCGGGGCTGCCGATACGCTCAGCCGATTCCCATTGATGGGAACGCCCCTCGGCATCGGTCCAGGTGAGGTGTTTAAGCGCGACGAAGCGGCCGGCGCTCGCCACCGACTCGTCCGTAACGGTTGGCTCTGGCATGGGCAATCCTTTTTTCCTTACGACGCGCCGCCCCAGAATTGGGTGCCGCCGCGCTTTTTCGTGCCTTTTTTGTCCGCATCCTTCTTGGGCGATTCGAGGTACTTTTCGTAGGCCCGCATGATATCGCCCGCATCTGCGCCAAGAACATAGGTGAGGTTTTCCCGCGAGGCGATGATGTTTTCGCTGCGGCAGACCCAATAGGCGATGCGCAGCTTGGCCCGGTTGAGGTTTTCCCGGTCCTGGCGTGAGAGATAGGTTTTGCCCCGCAAATCGTGGATGACCCGGACCGCGTCCATCACATCGTCGGGGTAGTCGGAACCGACGCTCATCTCTTGCGTGTCTCCCTGAATATCTGGATAGTAGATAGGGCAGAATAGTATTACGGCATTTCCGTCATTTATTCCACGATTATATCCGGCAGGCAGCCGGCATGCGAACAAAAGGACCCCGCACAATGGAAAACCACAGCAGCGGCGACGACGCCCGGCTCGAGGTACACGACCTTTCGGTGGCGTTTCGCCTGGCCGGCGGGGTGGAGGCGGTGGCGGTGGACCGGGTGTCGTTTTCCGTCGGAAAGGGCGAGACGCTCGCCCTGGTCGGCGAGTCGGGCTGCGGCAAATCGGTCACCTGCCTTGCGCTGATGCGGCTCCTGCCGGTGCCGCCGGCGCGAATCCTCGGCGGCTCGGTGCGCCTGTCGGGACGTGAACTCCTGACCCTCCCCGACGCCGAAATGCGCCGGGTGCGCGGCACCGCCATGTCCATGATTTTCCAGGAACCGATGACCAGCTTCGACCCGGTCTACACCATGGGCGACCAGCTCGCCGAAGCGGTGTGGGCGCACGACCGGACCATCACCGAAACGGAGACGGCCAAACGCGTCCTCGACGCCATGGCCTCTGTCGGCCTTCCCGACCCGGCAGGACTGGTGGGACGCTACCCCCACGAACTCTCGGGCGGAATGAAGCAGCGCGCCATGATCGCCATGGCGCTCCTGGGCAACCCGGAAATCCTCCTCTGCGACGAGCCGACCACCGCCCTGGACGTCACCATCCAGGCGCAAATCATGGAACTCCTGGCCCGCATCCGCGAAGAGCGCGGCATGTCGATGTTGTTCATCACCCACAACCTCGGGCTGGTTGCCGAACTGGCGCGGCGGGCGGCGGTGATGTATGCCGGCCGCATCGTCGAACTCTCGACCGTCCGCGACCTTTTTGCCCAGCCGCTCCATCCCTACAGCGCCGGTCTGCTGGCCAGCATTCCCCGCCTCGGCGGCACGGTGGAACGATTGCCCGCCATTCCCGGTTCCGTCCCCGGACTGGGAAATCGGCCTGCCGGGTGCTCGTTCGCGCCGCGCTGCGTCTATGCGAAGGCGGTCTGCCGGGAGGTGGAACCGGATCTCGAGGACAAGGGCGGCGGGCGGCTGTGCGCGTGTCATTTCCCCGGCGTGGCTGCGGAAAAGGCTTCGGCGATGGAGGCGGTGGCGGGGTGATGCGCGATGCGGTGCGATGGGTTGGCGGGTATGTACCACCGTTCCTTTCTTGTGCTGCCCGCTGGGCCCCCGCGTTCGCGGGAATTGCCGGGAATTATCATGATATGGCAAGTAAGCTGGAGGTAGGGATTACTTACATGAGCAGACCGGCATGGATAGGAAGGCGTCTAGTACATAGTCAATCTTGTAATCGTGGCATTAAGTTAGTATCCTTCGGTATAG